>DAINNP010000043.1:0-12878 GCA_036735785.1 Rhodoferax sp.
TGGCCCGCGGCCAATGGCAGCTGGTGGTCACCGAGCTGCCGCCCGGTGTGAGCAGCCAGCGCGTGCTGGAAGAGATCGAAGAACTCACCAACCCCAAGGTCAAGGCCGGCAAAAAAGCCCTGAGCCAAGACCAAACCCAGCTCAAGGCCAGCATCTTGAGCGTGTTGGATGTGGTGCGTGATGAATCCAACAAAGACGCCATGGTGCGCTTGGTGTTCGAGCCCAAGAGCCGCACGGTCGAGCAGCAGGAGCTGATCACCGCACTGTTGGCCCACACCAGCCTGGAAACCTCGTCGCCTATCAACCTCACCATGGTGGGGTTGGATGGCAAGCCGGTACAAAAGTCACTGCGCCAAATGCTCAACGAGTGGATCAGCTTCCGCCAGACCACGATTGAAAAGCGCAGCCGCCACCGCTTGGGCAAGGTGCTGGACCGCATTCACATCCTGGAGGGCCGCCAGACGGTGTTGCTCAACATCGACGAGGTGATTGCCATCATCCGCAACAGCGACGAGCCCAAGGCCGCGCTGATTGCCCGCTTCAACTTGAGCGACCGCCAGGCTGAAGACATTCTTGAAATCCGCCTGCGCCAATTGGCGCGTTTGGAAGCCATCAAGATCGAGCAAGAGCTCTCCGAGCTCCGCACCGAGCAAGGCAAGCTGGAAGAAATTCTGGGCAGCCCCGCTGCACTGCGCCGCCTGATGATCAAAGAGATTGAGGCGGACGCCAAAGTGTTTGCGGACGCACGCCGCACCCTCATTCAGACCGAGAAAAGGGCGGTTGCTGAGGTGAAGGTAGTGGACGAGCCGGTGACCGTGGTGGTGTCTGAAAAAGGCTGGGTGCGTGCCCGCACCGGCCATGGGCACGAGGCGTCCACCTTCGCCTTCAAGGCGGGTGACGGCCTGTACGGCACCTTCGAGTGCCGCACGGTGGACACGCTGCTGGTGTTCGGCTCCAACGGGCGCATCTACACCGTGCCGGTGTCAGCGTTGCCCGGCGGGCGGGGCGATGGCCAGCCGGTCACCACGCTGCTGGAGCTGGAAAGCGGCACACAGATTTTGTATTACTTCGCCGGCCCGGCTGGCGCACAGTTGCTGCTGTCTGGCAGCGGTGGCTATGGCTTTATGGCCAGCGTCGAGAACATGACCTCGCGCCAGAAGGCCGGCAAGGCCTTTGTGGGCGTGGGCGAAGGCGAAACCCTGTGCGCGCCGTCTGTGGTGTCGGGTGCGCAAGGCAAGGTCACCGTGGCCGGAACGCCGTCAGCGGTGGTGGCGCCTGCGACCCACGTGGCCTGCGCGTCCACCGGCGGGCGCATCCTGACCTTTGAGATCACCGAACTCAAGACCATGACCAACGGCGGTCGCGGCTTGATGCTGATCGACCTGGAAGACAAAGACACCCTGGCCGGCGCTGCCGCCTACACCCGCAGCATCCGCATCGACGGCATCGGCCGCGGCGGCAAAGAGCGCGACGAAACCTTGGAAATCCGCAGCCTCAACAACGCCCGCGCAGCCCGTGGCCGCAAGGGCAAAGCGGCAGACCTGGGCTTCAAGCCGAACCGGATTACGCGGGTGGAGTAAGGGCCAGATGGTGGCCCAAGTCAAACACCCGCAGCAGTGTCGCTTAGTCCAAGGCTACTTTGATGTACGCAATCAACTCGGCGCCTGTTGCACGCTCGTATTCTTTGATTTTTGCAATGAGCCGGTCATCGAGGACGTGGCCAGTGGACAGCATGAGCGAACCATTGGGGGCAAGTAAATCCCGGGTCAGGACCATGCCAGCTTCCATTTCAGATGAATTCTTGGCCTTTTCCTTGAACTTGGGCCCCTCCGCGACAGAGTGGGCTGGAGTAGGAGACAAAACCTCAATGAAGGCGTCCACCACAGCAGGATCGTACCGTTTGCCGCTGCCATGAAGAATGATGATTTTTGCCTCTTCCGGTGTCAAACTCCGCTGCGTCAACGTGCCGATTTGCATGTTGTCAAAGTCGCTTGCGACAACCAAAATTCTTGCCCCCATGGGAATAAGGTCGCCAGCGAGATGATGGGGGAAACCGGAACCATCAAAACGCTCGAACTGAGCACAAATGTAGTCAGACGCTCGCTGTAGCTCCGAAAGCGGCATCAATAATTGCTCCGCATGCACCGAGTGCTTGCGATAAAGTTCTAACTGTGCAGGCGTCATGCTGGCCACAGGGGTCGCGAGCAAATCGTCCGTGAAGGCAATTTTCCCGATCTCATGCAACAAGCCGGCTACAAAAATGTCCCGGATCGCCGCATTTTCAACATTCAATTTATGTGCAATCTTGCGGGACAGGTCTGCCACACGCCTTGAGTGGCCGGCAAGGTTACCGCCACGCATCTCTATCAAGGTGGAAAAGACCTTGATAGAGGTGACGAAGCTCTCTTTCAACTTGTCGTTTGCAACTTTCAGTTCCGAGGTTCTCTCGGCAACTTTCATTTCCAATGTGGCATTCAAGGCCAACAACTCGGCATTTTGTCGGGCGGTGAGCGCCTCCAGACGGATCTTTTCCAGAGCGAGTGCCTGGCGCTCCAGTGCCTGTCGAACGACCAGACAGATGTCCGCGTCATCCCATGGCTTGGTGATGTAGCGATAAATCTCTCCCCGGTTGATGGCGCCAATGGTGGAGCTGATGTCCGCATAGCCAGTAAGCAGCAAACGGGGGGTGTCGGGCCAGCGGTTCTTGACTTGCTCCAGAAACTGCGTGCCATCCATTTCCGGCATGCGCATATCGGAAATGACCAGATCAATTTTCTCCGATGCCAGAATCTCCAACCCGGCTTTCCCGCTGTCTGCAATTTTTACGGAAAAACCCTGCGATCTGAACAAGCGCCGCAGTGCAGAGAGGATATTGGGTTCGTCATCCACACAAAGGATGCAAAGCTCGGCAGCGGTTTCCCTGTTCAGGGCGGTGGAGGCATCGGTAGTCATGCGGGGTATTCGGGGTCCGTTAGGCGGGGTTGCAATCTTGGCAAAGTCACGCGAAAGGTCGTGCCCTTGCCACATTCAGTTTGGACATCGATGCTTCCGTGGTGCTTCTGAACAATACCGTAGGACAAGGATAACCCGAGCCCGGTGCCTTTTCCGATGGGCTTGGTCGTGTAAAAAGGGTCAAAAATCTTGGGCAATACGTCCTTGGGTATACCGGTGCCGGTATCACTCACTTCAAACCAAACGTGCTCGTCTGCCTGGCCGGAGCGCAGCGTGATGACACCTCTTTGTGGTCCGATGGCATGGGCCGCGTTGACTATCAAATTCATGACCACTTGATTGATCTGGGAGACCATGCATTCCACGTCGGGAATCTCACCGAGTTCACGCACCACATCCGCTTTGTATTTCACTTCATTGTTGACCACGTTGAGCGTGGTCTCTATGCCGTGATTCAAATTGGCCAGTTGCCAGTCCAGCGTGCTGTCAACATGGGAAAAATCTTTCAGGGCCTGGACAATTTCACGTACCCGCACAATGCCTTCGCGTGATTCTTTCATCAGCAAGGGAATGTCTTCTTTCAGAAACTCCAGTTCGATGCGTTTTTTTGCGGCCTTCAGGCTGGCATCCATGGTTTTGTCGGTTGTGTTCTTCTCCCACTCTTCATACACGTCAAGCATCTGGAACACATCAACCAAGTACTTTTCAAGTGAACCAAAGTTGGAAAAGATGTAGCCGATGGGGTTGTTGATTTCATGCGCCACGCCAGCCGCCAGTTGTCCTATGGAGGCGAGTTTTTCAGACTGGATCAGGTGCTCATGAGCCTCAGTCAGCTTGGCATTCAGTTGGTTGAGTTCGCTGTTCTGGTTTTTCAGTGTTTGTTCAATGCTTTCCCGTCGGTCGACGTCCTCCCGCAGTGTTTGGTTTACCTCTGCCAGCTCGGCTGTTCGCTGTACGACCAGCAGCTCCACTTCTGATTGGGCTTTCAGCAAGGCTTCTTCAGCAATCTTCCGCTCGGAAATGTCTTGCAGTGTTTCAATGGCGCCGACAAGGTTTCCGTGTTCATTACGCAGTGGTGCGGCGGTAAAAAATAGCCACCGACCGCCATTGCCGAGAGTGGGGAAAAAACCTTCTGCTTCGTAGGCGTCCGAAATCAACAGAGATGCACGGTACTTGTTTTGATACAAATCATCGATGATTTCCTTCATGGCACCATCGACAATCAGATCGGCCATGACAGGGCGGTCGTAACCATAAAAAACGTGGCCCAGACCTATTTTGCCGACATAGTCTTCGGCCGAAATGCCCAATGTGGTGGCGCAGGCCTTGTTCATGTGAGTGACCACATGGTCTGCATTGATGATGAAGGTCGCTACAGGGCTGCCTTCAAAAAATACAGTCTGATCAATGCTGCCGTAGCCCAGCCCGGTGGGAAGCGTGTGGGAAGTGGCGTTCATGGTGCTGTACCTTTCAAGATCTGAGTATGCTGCTCGCGGCTTCAAATTGCTGAAGCGTTTTGTGCATCACCCTTTGCAGGGCGCTGTCGTCCAAAGCCAGTGCGTTCCACACGGCTACAGGGATAGGGGGGACGGCTTCGTTCGGATCGTCTGCCAAATCCATGGCATGGGCCATGGCATCGGCAACCAGCACGACCAGCGGCAGCAGGCTGGTATGGCCAGCCCTCACCGCGTGGTGGCAGGCAACTGCCAATTGCAACTCCTCAGGCAAGTGCCAGTGTCGGGTCAATGCCTCGCCCACCACAGAGTGGTCCAGTCCGAGTACCTCTTGTTCGGCTTGCAGCACACTGCAATCGTATCGGGCGCGGTAGGCCATGGCATCGTGGTATTCGGTGGGCAGGTGGGTGGCCAAGGCCAGGCGACCCACGTCGTGCAACAAGCCGGCAACGTAGGCAATGTCTGAGGTACCGCCCGCCTCCAGAGCCAATTCAGCTGCACACAAGGCTGTTGCAATCGAGTGGCGCCACAAAGACTTCACATCAAACCCGCTGCCCTTCGCTTGTGGCAAACCGTCAATCAAGGCCGAAGCCGTAGCGAGGCGGCGTATGGTTTTGCTGCCCAGCACCGTCACCGCCTCTTGCACGGTTTGGCTGCGAAACGCGGTGCCGTAAAACGAAGAGTTGGCCAGTTTGAGTGTGCGGGCAGACAAGGCCTGGTCTTGGCTTATTTTCTGAGCCAGAAGCGTGTTGCTTATTTCTTCTTTTCCAAGACTGCGTAGCAAGTCCATGACCACTGCCGATAGGGACGGCAGGCTGTTGATGACGGGCAGTAAATCAACGATAGCGCGGTTGCTCATGGCAAGGGCGGCTGCGGGGCCAGGCGTTGCAGCAAAGCCTTGAGCCGTTGGGCTCCCGGGTCTTGCGCCGCGTGGCGAAACAAATAATCCAATCGCTCGCTGGTAGGCCAACCAGGACTGGTAAGGATTGGTGTAGGGACTCTCACAGCGGCTCCCGCAAGTCTGTGAAAGTAATGAGCTGTCCCCTGGACTGTGACCGTGTTCCCATATGGCTCCAGGACACCTGCAGCCAAAGTGTGCCGAGCTGCACGGTTTGGGGCTGGTGTTCCGGCGTACTGCCAATGGCCGCATGCACTGAAGGCAGGCAATCCACCAAGGGCTCCCCCAACTGCAAGCCCAGTCTGCGCAGCAGGGTGTCCGCCTTTTCGTTGACAAAGGCGACCAGGCCATCGTCGCTCACGCCGATGACTGGAAGGGGAATACATTCCAGCGCTTCGCGCACGATGGCCAGAGTGGTCTCGTCGCGCAGCACTTGATTGCGGGTGGTCTTCAACACTGCATTCAGCTGCATGTTTGCCGACACCAACTCCTGGTTGGCCGTGCGAATCTTGATGTCCAGCTGTTGGTTTTCTTCCTGCAATTCCTTGTATTCAAATGCCTTGCGGATGTGCTCGCGCAGCTGATCGTCTTCCCAGGGTTTGGTCAGGAAGCGGTAAATCGCCCCCTCGTTAATGGCGTCTGTGACCGACTGCAGCTCGGTATAGCCCGATAGCACGATTCGAATAGTGTCGGGGTGTGCGGCTTTGGCCGCACGCAGAAACTCCACACCAGTCATGCCTGGCATGCGTTGGTCAGAAATAATCACATCGACCTTCTGCCGCGCCATGATGTCCAGTCCTTCCTGGCCACTGCTGGCTGTGAAAATCTGGTGCCCATCGCGGCGGAACAAGCGCTTGAGTGAGGCCAGTACATTGGACTCGTCATCGACCAGAAGCAGCGTGCGCTGGGGCTTGCGGAACCGCAGCAGCTCGTTGGGCAGTTGTAGTGGTCGGGTCAACAGAGTCTCAATCTCCTGTGCCGGTACCGAGCGGGAGAAGAAATACCCCTGAATCTCATCGCACACATTGGTCCGCATGATTTCGCACTGGCTTTCCGTCTCTACGCCCTCTGCAATCACCTTGAGCCCCAGCCCGTGCGCCATGGACACAATCACGCGTACGATGACAATGTCGGTTCGGTTGTTGGTGATGTCACGTACAAAAGACTGATCAATCTTCACCTTGTCAAACGGAAACCGCTTGAGATAGCTGAGTGACGAATAGCCGGTACCAAAATCATCCAGCGACAGCCGCAAGCCCAGAGATTTGAGCTGACGCAAGAGGGCCTCACTGCGGTCCACGTCCTCCATCAGCGCGCTCTCAGTGACTTCCAGGTAAAGCAGGTCAGGGGCAATGTTGTAGTCCGTCATGGCACGCTGTACCTGTTGCAGCAGGTCATCATCACGGAATTGAAGGGGCGACACATTGACTGCCACGTGAGGCACCGTCAGCCCTTTGGCTTGCCAGCTTTGCAGGTCCTCGCATGCCTTGCGCAATACCCATTCGCCAATCGGTTTGATCAGGCCGGACTCTTCTGCCAGTGGAATGAATTGCGCGGGGGATACCCGTCCGAGCTCCGGGTGAACCCAGCGCAACAACGCTTCCATACCGCTGATCTGGCCGGTTTGCAAGTCGGCCAAAGGCTGGTACTCCAGACTCAGCTGGTTTTGCTCCATGGCATTGCGCAGGGCCTTGGTCAGGTGATCCCGTGCCAGTACCTGCTGGTAAATTTCCTCGTTGTAAAACTGAAACGAGCCCCGTCCATTTTTCTGGGCGCGGTGCATGGCGATTTCTATGGCATTTATTAGTGCACTGCAGTCCGCTCCGTTTTCGGGGTAAGTAGCAATGCCTATAGTGGCACTGAGTGAGACCTCCTGCCCGTCGATGTCGTAGGGCTGGCTTAACTTCCAGAGCAAACTGGCGGCAAGATGTGCGGCACCTTCGGCCTGGGTGCCCGGAAGCACCAGTACAAACTCTTTGCCACCCATGCGGGCTACCGTGTCCTGATCCCGTACAGCCTGGCGCAGGCGCTGTGCCACCAATTGCAACGCCTGGTCTGCTGCCGCGTAGCCCAAGGTGTCATTGAGGGTTTTGAAGTGATCCAGGCCCAGCATCATCATGGCCAGAGGCTGTTCGGTCCGCTGCACCATGCTGATGGCGTGGGTGGTTCGGTCCTGCAGCAAAAAGCGGTTGGGCAGGCCGGTGAGCGGGTCAAAGTGGGAGAGCCAGTTGATTTTTTCGCGATTGGCTTTTTGCTCCGAGATGTCACTGAAGGTGCCTACATAGTTGCATACCTTGCCCTCTATATCGCGCACTACATTGATTCGTAGCCATTGCGGGTACTCGGCTCCGTTTTTGCGACGGCTCCATATCTCACCCTGCCAGGTGCCGTGCTCACCCACCGCTTTCGTGATGCTGCGGTGGAAGTCGTCCCCGTGTCGCTCTGAGGCAAGCATGCGTGGCTTTTGGCCCAAAACTTCTTCTTTGCTGTAGCCCGAGATATCACTGAAAGCCTGGTTCACCAAGGCTACCTGGCCCCGGGCATCGGTCACCATGATGCCCTCCAGCCCCTGGGCGAACACTTGCTCTGCCAGCTTGAGCATGGATTGCTGTGCCTTGCGCTCCGTAATGTCCACATGTGCCACCACCACACCTTCGCCTTGGTTGCCCAAGGGTGTAACGCTCATGGCGAACCACCGCTTCTGAGTCGGGCTGTGGCAGGGGTATTCCAGGGTGAATTTAGGAGCCACTCCGTGCAGCACCGACAGAATGCCATCCCGGGCGGCTGCTCCGGCATCCGGCTCTCCGGTCACGGGCAAATGACATGCAGCCAGATAGTTGTCACCCGGCCCGGCGCGCAAAGACGCAACTCCTGCCGTAACGCCGTTCTCTGTGCAAAAGCGCCGCCAAGGGACGTTGACGGCAAGGATGGTTCCCTTGGTGTCCAGTACGGCAATTTCTGCTGCTACCGAATCCAGAATGGCCACACTGAACGCCTCACTATGGCGTAGGGCATTTTCGGCTAACTTGCGCTCGGTTACATCCAGGCGCACACCCATGAGCCGCAGCGGCTTGTCATCGGGATCACGCTCGAGCACCCGGCCAATCACATGCACCCAGCGATACTCGCCGCTGGCGTGCAACAAGCGTCCCTCATATTGGTAGTTTGACGAATCGTTGGCCAGGGCCGCGCGTATTTGCTCTTCAATTTGCGGGCGATCTTCCGGATGCACACGCGACAGCCACAAGTCACGGTCTCCAGGGCCGTCTTCGGGCGGGTAGCCCAGCATGGTGTAGTACGTCGGCGAGGCGTACCAGGTGTCCCGGCCGATATGCCAGTCCCATACGCCGATGGAGGCCGCATCAGTGGCCAGCTCAAAGCGCCGCGCCAGATTCTCCAAAAGCGTTGAATTCGCAAGGGTTAATTGCCAAGTGCGGTTGAGAAAAAAGCACAAAATCAATATCGCGATGGATGCCACGGCCCAAATGGTGCTGGTGATCCAGGCCAGGCGAGTCCAGGGAGCTACCAGCAAATCATGGGAAATGCCGACTGAGATGACCAAATCAGGGTGGCCTTGCAACTGGCGGTAGGAGAACAAGCGATCCACCTTGTCGATCGGGCTTTCGCTGTGAAAGTGTCCGTTCCCGGCCAAAGGCAGCAACTCCACAAACAGCGGGCGGTCTCCAAAGTTTTTGCTCATGACCTGCGCGTCGTAAGGCGTGCGCATCATCAGGGTGCCATCGCGACTGAACAGGGTAATGGAGCCTTGCTTGCCTAAGTCCACCCGCTCCCAAAGCCGGTTCAGGTACAAAGGGTTGATGCCCATCACCACAATGCCCTCGAACTGCCCGCGTTCGTTGTGCAGCGGCCGTGCGGCGCTCAGGGTCCAGTTGCCGGATACCCGGCCCTGCACCGGTTTACCAAGATAGAACCCGGCGTTCGGATTCTGCAGGAAGTGCTGAAAATAGGCCCGGTCTGACAGGTTGATGCCGACGGCATTGTTGCCTGACTCGTATTGCACGATGCCTTTGGTGTCCAGTACCACCAGCTCGGTGGCCAAGGGAATCTGGTCTCTGCTTTCACGCAGGGCGCGGGTGGCTGTCTGCGGAGTTAGCTGTCGCGTGCTTTTGGACTGTTCGAGTTTGGCAATCGCCAATTGCAGACTCATGTCCACGGCCTGCAACGACCGTGTGGTCTGTTCGTCGACCGCGATCGCGAACGACTCGGTCAGTCGCCCTCCGCCCTCTAGAGTTTGCTTTCGCAGGCTTTCCAGAACGACTGCCAGCCCCAACCCTGAGCACACAACCGTCAAAAACGCCAACCACAGCATCTTGCTTTTGAAGGTGCGCGACCCCTTTTCGGGTTCTACGTGTGCAGTGTGTGCGCCGCTTGGGTATAGGTGGATCATGGATTCCGGGGATTACCTCATCGTCACAGTCTAGGGCTTGTGACACCAATCACCAAGCGTCTGGGTTGCGCGGTTTATACGGGGTTTCACCAATCCCTGTCCCCGTGGCCGCGGTTCTGCGCTTGCAAGGTCGCCGGACACAAAAAAGCCCGCAGTTCGGTACGCTGCGGGCTTGTGCGCCATGCACCCATGGAATTCGGGTGAAAAATACAATTTTGCTCCTTTTTTAGGAGCTGCTTGCGCTTATTTCATATGGGCTATGAGCGTATTTTGTATAAATACAGGCTATTTTCCCGCTGTATCGGGTTCTGCCCATCCACCGCCCAGCACCTTGTACAAGGTCACCAGGTTTTGCAGCTGCTGGGTTTGCACCTGCACTTGTGCCTGTTGGGCGGTGAACAGCGAGCGCTGCGCCTCCAGCACCTCAAACGAGCTGGCCGCTCCGGCTTTGAAGCGCAGATCGGTCAGTTGCATGGTGGTCTGGGTGGCGTTGAGCTGTGCGGTCTGGGCTTGCAGTTGCTCGCCCAGGGTGGCGCGGCCGGCCAATGCATCGGCCACTTCCTTAAAGCCGGTCTGAATGGCTTTTTCGTACTGGGCGATGGCGATGTCTTTGTTCACCTTGGCAGCTTCGAGGTTGGCCCTGTTGCGGCCCGCATCGAAAATAGGCATCAGCAGCTGGGGCACAAAGGTCCAGGCGCTAGTGCCGTTGCTGAACAAAGTATCTAGGTCGTTGCTGGCCACGCCGGCGCTGGCAGTGAGCGTGATTTTGGGGAAGAAGGCCGCGCGGGCAGCACCGATGTTGGCGTTCAGCGCGAGCAAGTTTTGCTCGGCCTGGCGCACATCGGGGCGGCGCACCAGCAACTCCGACGGCACACCGGCCGGCAGGTCGCTCAAAAAGCCCTGCTCTGCTAGCCCTAAGCCTGCAGGCAGGTCGGCCGGCAAGGGTTGGCCTACCAGCAGCACCAAGGCGCTTTCGTCGGTGGCGCGTTGGCGGGTTTGCTGGGCCAGCGACACTTTGGCAGCTTCGAGCAGGCTCTGGGCGGTGCTCAGGTCCAGCTTGGAGGCGGCTTCGTTGTCGTATTTGAGCTGCATCAGGCGCAGGCTCTCTTGCCGTGTCTTGAGTGTTTCGCGGGTCACGCGCAGCAGCTCGTCGTCGGCCAAGAGCGTGAGGTAGGTGTTGGCTACCGACGCAATCAGGCTGATCTGCACCGTTTTGCGGGCTTCTTCGGTGGCCAACAGTTGCGACTGGGCCGCTTGGCTCAGGGCGCGTACACGGCCAAAAAAGTCCAGCTCATAGGCGGTCACGCTCAGGCCCGCCGTGTAGCTGCTGCTGATGGCGCCGCTGGCAACCGGGCCGCGGCTGCCGTTGATGCCGGCATTTACCGTGGGCAGCTGATCGGCGCGCGCCACTTGCAGCTTGGCGCGGGTGGCGTCGATATTGAGGGCCGCTACGCGCAGGTCGCGGTTGTTCTCCAAAGACAGCTCAATCAGGCGCTTGAGGCGCGCGTCTTTGAAAAAGCTTTGCCACTCAATGTCTGCTGCGGCCTTGGCGCCAGCAGCGGGCGTGTTGGTTGCGGCCACTTGCGGGAAGGCGGGCGCCACCGGCGCCGCCGGGCGGCTGAAGGTGGGGATAAAGCTGCAACCCGCCAGCCACAGGGCCGCCGACAGGGTGGCCAAGCGCAGGGCAGGGCGCGCAAAAGTGTGCTTACTCATGGGATTCAGCTCCGATCTGGTGTCCGTGTTGTGCGTCGAATTGGCGCTGGCGTTCGCTGCCCTTGAAGATGCTGCGTACCACCACAAAGAAGATAGGTACAAAGAACACCGCCAGGATGGTGCCCGCCACCATGCCGCCGATCACGCCGGTGCCGATGGCACGTTGGCTGGCAGAGCCGGCGCCGCTGGCGATGGCCAAAGGCAGCACGCCCAGAATGAAGGCCAGCGAGGTCATGATGATGGGGCGGAAGCGCAGGTGCGCGGCCATCAAGGCAGCCTGGATGGCTGTTTTGCCCTGGGCTTGCAGGTCTTTGGCGAACTCGATAATCAAAATCGCGTTCTTGGCCGACAAGCCGATGATGGTGATCAGGCCCACCTGGAAGTACACGTCGTTCGCATACCCCCGGAACAGCGTGGCCAACACCACACCCAGCACGCCCAAAGGCACCACCAGAATCACCGACAGCGGGATCGACCAGCTCTCGTACAGCGCAGCTAGGCACAAGAACACGGCCAGGATCGCAAACGCATACAGGATGGTGGCTTGCGAGCCGGCGAGCTTTTCTTCGCGGGACTGGCCGGTCCACTCAAAGCCAAAGCCTGCGGGCAACTGGCTGGCCAGTTTTTCCATTTCGGCCATAGCCTCGCCGGTGCTGTAGCCAGGGGCTGCACTGCCGCCGATGCGGATGGCCGAGTAGCCGTTGTAGCGCACGGTTTGCATGGCGCCGTTTACCCAGCGGGTGGTGGCAAATGCCGATAAGGGCACGGCCTTGCCGCTGCTGTTGATGACGTTGAACTTCAACAGGTCGTCCGGCTGCATACGGGCCGTCGCATCGGCTTGCACCACGACCCGCTGCAGGCGGCCTGCGTTCGGGAAGTCGTTCACATAGCTGGAGCCCAGCGCGGTCGAAATGGTGCTGTTGATGGCGCTGAAGCTCACGCCCAGGGCGCTGGCTTTATCACGGTCAATATCGATTTGCAGCTGGGGCGCGTCTTCCAAACCATCAGGGCGGACCTGTGTCAGTACCTTGCTCTTGGAGGCCATGCCCAGCATCTGGTTGCGTGCGGCGAGCAGGGCATCGCGGCCCTTGCCTGCACGGTCTTGCAAGCGGAAGGTAAAGCCCGATGCATTGCCCAACTCAGGGATGGGGGGCGGGCTCAAGGGGAAGATGAACGCATCGCGAATACCCATCAGCGCGCCGAACGAACGGCCAGCCAATGCCTGTGCTGATTGGCCGGGACCTTGGCGCTCGGACCAGTCTTTCAGGGTCACAAAACCCAGCGCAGCGTTCTGGCCTTGGCCGGAGAAGCTGAAGCCGATCACACCCACCATGCTCTCCACCTCGGGTTGCTTGAGCATGAAGCCTTCGACTTGCTCCATCACGCTGGTCGTGCGCTGCTGGGTAGCACCCGGCGGCAACTGCACGTTCACGATGATGTTGCCCTGGTCTTC
>DAINNP010000044.1:0-4230 GCA_036735785.1 Rhodoferax sp.
CAAGAAGCCTTCCTCGCCATTCTCCAAGTGGAAGATTAATGCAAGCATTCACAGCAGCGGTATTGGGCGCCTTTGTTGCCTATGGAGCCTCTTGGTATTTCGGTTTGGTCGATGGCAACTTTGCGCTGCTGCTGTTCCTGGCCAGCGTAGTAACCGGTGTGTATTGGTTGGCTGAGCGCTTTTACTTTCTGCCCCAGCGCCAGCGTGCAGTAGCTGCACTGGAAGCACAAGACGCCAAGCGCCGCGAGGGCTTGGCCCAAATGGGGATCACCCAGGTCGACGGCGATATTCAAGAGGCCAAAGTCAAGTTGCTGATGCAACCTTGGTGGCTGGATTGGACCGCGGGTTTGTTTCCCGTCATCATCGTTGTGTTTTTGTTGCGCTCATTCTTGTTTGAGCCTTTCAAAATACCTTCCGGCTCCATGATTCCGACGCTGCTGGTCGGTGACTTGATTTTGGTGAATAAATTCACCTACGGCGTCCGCTTGCCGGTCATCAACCTCAAGATCACGGAAGGCAACAAACCCCAGCGCGGTGACGTGATGGTGTTTCGCTACCCGCCCAAGCCGAGCCTCGATTACATCAAGCGGGTCGTGGGTGTGCCCGGGGATACCGTGGCCTACTTGAACAAGCGCCTCACGATCAATGGCAAGCCGGTGGAGACCAACGCATTGCCGGATTTCCTGGATGAAGACGCAAGCCAATACTTCAAGCAATTTGAAGAGACCTTGGGCGAGAAGCCGCATCGTTTGTTGAACGACGCTCGCCGCCCTGCCTTTATTGCCGGCATCGAGAAGTTTGATGGCATGGAGAATTGCAGCTACACCGTCGAAGGCGTCACCTGCACGGTCCCCGAAGGTCAGTACTTCATGATGGGTGACAATCGCGATAACTCGCTGGACTCCCGTTACTGGGGTTTCGTGCCGGATAAAAATATCGTCGGCAAAGCGTTTTTTGTGTGGATGAACTTTACTAATCTGAAACGGATTGGTGCATTCCACTGAGTGTTTCACCAACCAGCGTCCGGAAAATTCACTATGCCCAGCAAAGCTCAACAGCGCGGAATTTCTTTTATTGGCCTCTTGTTTGTGGGCGCCGTGCTCGCGATGACGGGCGTAGTCGCCGCGCAAGCCTTCCCAACCGTGATCGAGTATTTCGCGGTTGAAAAGGCGGTGCAGCGTGCATCCACAGGGCAGTCGGTCGTGGAAGTGCGTGCGCTGTTCGACAAGCAGGCCGAAGTGGACACTATCAAGTCCATCACCGGCAAGGACCTCGAAGTCACCAAGGTAGGCGACAAAGTGGTAGTCGGTTTCGCGTACGAGCGCGAAATCCATTTGGCCGGCCCGGCCTACCTCACCCTTAAATACGCAGGACGATCCAAATAAGTGACAGATGGTTTGACCGCGCTGCAGCAGCGACTGCAGCACCAGTTCTCGAATATTTCATTGCTGTCGAGGGCCCTGACCCATCGCAGCTTCTCTGCTGACCACTACGAGCGCTTGGAGTTTCTGGGCGACTCGGTACTGGGGTTAGCGATCTCCGATTTGCTCTACACCCGCTTGGGCAGTTTGCCTGAGGGCGATCTGTCGCGGGTACGTGCCAATCTCGTCCGCCAGGAAACCCTGCATGAGTTGGCCCTGAAACTCGGGCTCCCTGACGTGCTCAAGCTCGGTGAGGGCGAGATGCGCTCCGGCGGCCCCAAGCGGGCGTCTATCTTGGCGGATGCGCTCGAAGCCATCATTGGCGCGGTGTATCTGGATGCCGGGTTTAACACGGCGCAGGCACTGGTCCACCGCTTGTTTGAGGCGGTAGAAATCAATCCGCACATGCAGGCTATCGGCAAGGATGCCAAGACCGAGTTGCAGGAGTGGCTCCAGGGTCGCAAAATGAAGGTTCCGGTCTACACCGTGGTGGGTACCACCGGTGCCGCACACAAACAAAGTTTTGACGTGGAGTGCGAAGTCCCTGAGCTGCGCCTGTCGGAACGCGGTATTGGCGGATCCCGCCGCGCCGGAGAACAAGCAGCGGCTGCGGCCATGCTGCAAACCATTAAAGCAAAGGTCAAATCATGAATGCTCCTAAAAAAGTAGCTGCTCGCGCAGAATCCACGGGCGCTAAGGGGCAAAAAGACTCTCAAACTCCAGTAGAGGCCGTCGAGGTGCAATCAGACCTGGATGCGATGCTCGAAGGCTTGCTCAAGAGCACCCCCAAGTTGGCCACCCCCGGTACCGATGGTGCGGGTCAGCGATGCGGCTTGGTCGCGATCGTGGGCAAGCCCAACGTGGGCAAGTCCACCCTGCTCAACGCCCTGGTGGGGCAAAAGATCAGCATTACCTCGCGCAAGGCGCAAACCACACGCCACCGCATCACCGGCATGCGCACCGAAGGTCAGACCCAGTTTGTGTTTGTGGACACCCCCGGTTTCCAGACCATTCACGGCAACGCACTGAACAAGTCTTTGAACAAAGCGGTGCAGGGCGCAGTGTCCGATGTGGACTTGGTGCTGTTTGTGGTGGAGGCCGGCAGCTTTACGTCGGCGGACGAAAAAGTGTTGAAGCTGCTGGGAACAGGCATTCCGGTCGTGTTGGTCGCCAACAAGCTCGACAACGTGAAGGAGCGCGCTAGCCTGGCGCCCTGGTTGCAAGCCATGCAGGCCCGCGCCAAATTTACCGAAATGATTCCGCTGTCGGCCAAGAACGCCAAGGATATTGAGCGCTTGCTGGGTATCTGCGAGAAGTTTTTGCCCGAGCAAGCCTGGTGGTACTCGGAAGACGAGTTGACCGACCGCAGCGAGAAATTCCTGGCCAGTGAGTTGGTCCGCGAAAAGCTGTTCCGCCTGACCGGTGACGAGCTGCCCTACACCTCCACGGTGGTGATCGACAAGTTCGAAGAAGAGCCACCGCAGAAAAAGGGCCAGAAGCGCCTGTTGCGCATTGCCGCCACCATCGTGGTGGAGCGCGATGGCCACAAGGCCATGGTGATCGGCGACAAGGGCGAGCGCATCAAGCGCATTGGCATGGAAACCCGTGTGGAACTCGAAAAGCTGGCGGATGCCAAGGTGTTTTTGGAGCTGTGGGTCAAAGTGCGCTCCGGCTGGGCCGATGACGAAGCGCGCGTGCGCAGCTTCGGGTATGAGTAAATTCACCCCCAGGCTTCGCGCACTGCGTGTCGCTTCGCCACCCCCCTTGCAGGGGGCAACGCCTGCAGTCTGGCACAGCCAGTCCTGCGGCGTTCGCTGGGTTTAGGCCCTCTCACTCCTACGATTCATGGCGACCAAACGTATTGCCGATGAGCCGGCGTTTGTATTGCATCGCTACGACTGGAGCGAGAGCAGCTTGATTCTGGAGGTGTTCACCCGCCACTACGGTCGGGTGGCATTGGTCGCCAAAGGGGCGAAGAAGCCCACTTCGAGTTTTCGCCCCATTCTGTTGCCGCTGCAGCCTTTGCACGTGGCCTTTGGAGGCGATGCCGAGATCCGCACTTTGCGCAGCGCAGAGTGGCAGGGTGGGCATGTGATGCCGACCGGGGATGCTCTTCTGTCTGGCTACTACCTCAACGAGTTACTCATCACCTTGTTGGCGCGGGACGACCCGCATGCCGCGCTGTTTGACATTTATGCCCAGGTCGTCCGCGTCATTGCCAGCGAGCACGACGAAGTGCTGCAGGCGGCCCTGCGGACCTTCGAGTTGCTGTTGCTGCGCGAAGTGGGTTTTCTGCCCCAGCTCGATGCACAAACCATGACGCTGGCGCCTTTGCATGCCGATGTGCGTTATGTGCTGGTGCCTGAGGGCGGATTGCGGCAAGCAGGCCCTGACGACCGTGTCGGCCTGCTCGGAGCCCAGTGGGTGGCACTGCAAGATGCGATCGCAGACGACGCCCCCTTCACCACCACGCTGCGGGCTTGCGCCGAGGTGATGTCAGAACTCAAACCCCAGCTACGGGCGCTGCTGCACTACCATTGCGGCGTCAAGACGCTGCGCACGCGGCAGATGATGATTGATATTCAAAACCTATGAAAACCCATCTCTCCGTCAACCTGAACAAAGTAGCGCTGGTGCGCAACACCCGCCACCTCGGCATTCCCAGCGTCACCCGCGCAGCGACTTTGTGCCTGGAGGCGGGCGCCGCCGGTATCACGGTGCACCCGCGCCCTGATGCGCGCCACATCCGCGCGCAGGATGTGCTGGACTTGGCGGAGCTGCTCAAAGCCTGGCCCGATCGTGAGTTCAA
>DAINNP010000044.1:4330-12715 GCA_036735785.1 Rhodoferax sp.
CAAGCGGCACTGGACGCGGGCCTCGGCGTGAATGCGGGCCATGATTTGAACCGTGACAACCTTGCTGCGTTTGCGCAGCAAGTGCCGGGATTGCAAGAAGTGTCCATTGGCCACGCTTTAATAGCTGACGCACTGGAGCTGGGCTACACCGCCACTATCAAGGCCTATCTGGCCTGCCTTGGGCAATAAAGGCACGCCTTGATTTACGGCATTGGCACCGACATCTGCGATGTGCGCCGCATACGCGCCAGCGTAGAGCGCCATGGCGAGCGATTTGCGGCCAAGGTGCTGTCCGACGCCGAGCTGGCCGCCTGGAAGGCCCGCAGCGCGCGCTGGCCTGAACGCGGCTTGCGCTATCTGGCCACGCGCTTCAGCGCCAAAGAGGCCTTCAGCAAAGCCATCGGGCTGGGCATGCGCATGCCCATGAGCTGGAAGCTGTGCGAGATTGCCAACGAACGCAGTGGCAAGCCGGTCATCGTGTTGCATGGTGAGCTGAAGACCTGGTTTGAAGCCCAAGGGCTGCAGGCCCACATCACTGTGACGGACGAAACTGACTATGCCGCCAGCTTCTGTGTAGTGGAAACCCGCTGAAAAATGAATAAAAATAGCCGCTAGCGCTCATAGAATATGCGTAAGCAGCTCCTGAATTGATAGCAATAAACACCATGACATTCCACGCCCCTCTGATCATCGATATCGCCGGCACCAGCCTCACCGCCGTGGACCGCAAGCGCCTGAGGCACCCCTTGGTTGGGGGCATGATTCTGTTTGCCCGCAACTGGCAAAACCGCGAGCAACTCACGGCGCTGTGCCGCGACATCAAGAAAGTGCGCGCGGATTTGCTGATCTGCGTGGACCATGAAGGCGGCCGTGTACAGCGTTTCAAGACCGACGGCTTCACCCACTTGCCGCCGATGCGCGCCTTGGGTGAGATGTGGATGCGGGACATCGTGCCCACCACCTCCACCAAGAAGGCGGGCGCCTTGGACGCTACCAACGCGGCCACCGCGACCGGTTATGTGCTGGGCGCCGAGTTGCGCGCCTGTGGTGTGGACATGAGCTTCACGCCGGTGCTGGACCTCGACTATGGCGAAAGCAGTGTCATCGGCGACCGTGCTTTTGCGCGCGACCCGCGTGTGGTGAGTATGCTGGCCAAGAGCCTGATGCACGGTTTGCAAAAAAGCGGTATGGCGAACTGCGGCAAGCACTTCCCCGGCCATGGTTTTGTGAAAGCCGACTCCCACATCGACATCCCGGTAGACAAACGCGGGCTCAAAGCCATTTTGGCGGACGACGCCGCACCCTACCGCTGGCTCAACACCGTGACCAGCAGCGTGATGCCCGCGCATGTGATTTACCCCAAGGTCGACAGCCGCCCCGCCGGTTTCTCTAGCGTGTGGCTGAACGACATCTTGCGCGGCCAATTGGGCTTTACCGGCGCCATCTTTAGTGACGACCTGTCCATGGCCGGTGCACGCTTGATCGATGGCAAAACCGTGAGCTACACCGAAGCGGCTGTGGTGGCGCTGAATGCGGGCTGCGACCTGGTGCTCTTGTGCAACCAGTCCCTGGCCAATGCCGAGGGTGGTGGCAAGGCGGTGGACGAATTGATCGACGGCCTGACCGAAGCCCAGCTCAAGGGCCAGTGGCAGGCACTGGAGGCGAGCGAAGCCCGCCGCCGGGCATTGCTGCCCACCAGCCCTGCAATGGCGTGGGACGACCTCATGGTGCACCCCGACTACATGCAGGCGCTCGATTGGATCGCTTGAGTCTGGAACAGGCGCGGTGCCCATGAATTTTGCCGCGCTCATTTATCACCGTGAGGCGTTTCTGGACGGGCAGTGGTGGCTCCCATTTACCGCGCAACTGATGCACTTCAATGCCCGTCACGTCTTGGCAAACGGGGTGGGTGCAATCTTGTTGTGCGTGTTGTTTCGTCCGTGTTTGGGTTGGTGGCCTCAGTCCGTCATTGTGGCTGGCAGTGCAGTGGGTGTGGCACTCGTGCTGGTTCTGGATGTGGACTGCCGCTATTACGCAGGCGCTTCGGGCGCGTTGCATGGATGGGCGGTGGGTGCTGCGGTTTGTATGCTGTCGGGTAGGCCCACAGTGGCTAACCACCCGAGAAGTCTGCCGTCGTCAGGGCCATTTTCAGCGCGCGTAGTGGCTTGGGCGCTGCTGTGTGGGGCGGTGCTTAAAGTGCTGTGGACCACACTGAGCCCCCAGACGTCTATGCCCATGGGCTTTCCCGTTTATGCCCCCGCCCACTGGGCGGGGGCGATCGGGGGACTGAGTGCAGGTCTAGGTTGGGTTGCGGTGCACGCGTGGGTAGCGCAGCCGGCTCAGCCCGAATAACCCTAACAGTCCGGCCAGCTCTAGCCAAGCAAAGGCTCCGCCGCCCCCGCCTCCACCTTGGCTGACGACAGGATTGGTGACACTGAGTGTCACGGTTTGTGCGACGCCTGAACCGTTTGAATCGCTGGGTGTGACGCTGAAGGTGTAAGTGCCAAGCACTGGTGCTGTCCAACGCAACACGCCGCTGCTGGTATCTAATGTGGCGTTGCCAGGCAGGGTACTGGATGCAAAGGTGATGGCGTCTCCCTCTGCATCCCGCGCAGTCAGTGTGAATTGCAAAGTCACGCCGGGGTTGCCGGTGATAGCACTGGCCGATGTCATGGCAGGTGGTGTATTGGAGGCAGCTCCTTCGCTGATCTGAAGGGCCTTGACGGCCGCGAACGCATCCAACATACCCGCTCCGCAAGTGGACACGCCTGCGCAGTTGGTGCCACTAGGAAAGGCTCGAGCATTGCTTGTCAGCAGGCTCTTGATTTGCGCCGGGGTCAGGCTGGGTTTGACCTGAAGTAGCAAGGCTACCGCAGCAGCGACCTGGGGCGCCGCCATGCTGGTACCGCTCCTGACGCGGATGGTGTCGGCTACCGGGCCCCTGGTTCCTGTGTCCACTGTGGAGTAAATGCCTTCCCCTGGTGCACTGATAGCGGTGCCGGTGCCCGAGTTGGCGAAGCTGGCTTTGTTGCCTGTCGTGGTATGTGCTGTGACTGCAATGACGCCTGTGCAGTTGGCTGGTGAGGTAAGGGTGGTGCTGGATTCATTTCCGGCAGAAACGATGATGGCAGTACCCGCATTGACCACCGCGGTAACAGCGGTCTGGTAGCTAGAGGAGCAGGTATTGGTACTTCCCAAGCTCATGTTAATGACTTTGGCAATATGGGGGTTGGTAGTGCCATTGACCTGGTGCAACCCGGCAGCCCAGTACATGCCCTCCTGGATGTCCGAAGAAAATCCGCCACATACCCCAAGTGCCCGTACCGGAAGAACTTTGGCTTTGAACGCACCGCCAAGGATTCCGGTGGCGTTGTTCCCTATCGCGCTGATGATGCCGGCAACGTGCGTGCCATGCCAGGTTGACACATCCACGTTGCAACCGTTGGCAGTGGTGGTGTTCCAGTCACCGGGGTCCAAAGCATCTGCGTCCCGTCCATCTCCATCATTGGATGTGGTGAAAACGGTGTTGAAGGGTGGATTGTCCGCAGTGATGAAATCGTATCCCGGCAAGATGTTGGCGGCCAAGTCAGCGTGTGGGCGGTAGCCCGAGTCAATCACGGCGACCACCACATTGCTTCCGTCTACGGGCGTACTGGCTCCAATTTTCCGATCCCATGCATATTCAAAGTTCGCACCGGCGATCTGGCTTGTAGGTGATTTGAGATTCCACAGCGAGCCACTGTAGAGGCTGTCTGTCGGTGTCATATGCGGGAAAACTTTCTCATCGATCTCCGCGTACTCCACGGAAGGATCGCGTGAAAGTGCTTCTAGAAAAGCGGTCATTTCTTCACGGCTGAGAGCTTGGTCTGTCGTCGCAACCTGAATGCTGGAGTGAATGGTCTTCAAATAGGTGAGTCCGGCCTGGGGGCCAGCTGCTTGTACGGCCTTGCTACTGTTCAGCGACTGGACCCCCGCTTTGCCCGACGCTTCAAACTGTTGGCTTAGCGACTTGTCGGAAGTACTCGTTTTAAGTTTGATGATGACGCGCTGTAGCTTGTCAGTTTGTGCCTTGGATGGCGTGCGTGGCGCCGGTAAGTCGTTGGCGCCGTGTTGTGCCCTAGCGGGAATAGTCAACGCCAACGAGAGCACACCGGCTGTCGCGGCACATGCCAGCAAGGCAAGGCGATATCGTTTCATCAGCATGGAGTATTCGGTAGGTTCAGTGATGGGCGGCTTTGCTATCCATCTCTACGGACGTAATGTAAGGAATTTTTTTCAGTGCCACGAGGAGGTTTTCAGCACTTTGTCCTGTTTCGGGTTGAATGCTAAAAAGGTGGGTGTCCTTGCCAAGTGGGGCTGCGTATGTCACCGCAAGCGCTCCAGAGTCTCGGCGGACTCTTTCGTTCAAAGTCGAACCGGTAGACGGCGCCAAATTATTGAACGACACGATAAACCTCAGACCTGTCGTTGCCGCAACAGACGGTGCAACAGGTGCTGATGGTGCTCTCGAATTCCCTCCGAAACTGCAGCCTGCGATTCCTAGGTTCAGCATCACCAACATGACGATATTCTGTAAACGCACAAACCACCTTTTTTTCTGCATGTATCCGCCATGGATGCTCATTGCGTTGAGGAATGTCTTTGTTTCAACGGCGTCTCTCAAGACGCCTGACTCCGGAGGATAGCTCGAACTCCGGGGCTCGTTGTGGGGCAGAAGACCCGCATGGGAACGGGACGGATGGCTTAGTACCGCAACAGGGGCGTTAAGGCGAACGGTGCAAACGCGGTGCAGACAAGGCCACGATTTGATCGCGGGTTGTTTCGTCTATAAGCCGGTGTTTCAACAAGGACCCGTCTGCCGTCATCAGGGCGCGCAGTTGTTGCAGGTCTTTGACCGTAGGCGCCACTTTGATTTGCGCGAGTGCAGCCTGGCTGTTATTGCCTTTGATGAGTGCGGCCACTTTGGTGGCCCAGACGCTTTGACGGGACATGGTGTGGATTATTCGTCGGAAGTTGCTTGTAGGCCATTTTGGCACATTGCGCACGATAGCTGCGCACGTTTAGCTATAAAAATGATAGTGAAAAAGACCTGCAACCGATTGCCATTATCTTGGTCTTAACCCTTCCGGTACTATTCGGGGCATGCGCTACAAGAAACGAATCTTCATGAAGTTCCCTCCCCTTTTGGTACTCACGTTGGCTGGCATGCTTGCCGTCTCGTCAGGATCTACGCAAGCGCAGGACGCCCGCAGTGGCACTTTCAAAACCGTGCAGGGGACGGTAACCGCCCTACAGGGAGAGACCTCGCGCAAGGTGGTCGCTGGCGTAGGTTTGTCAGAGGCAGAGCGCATCCAAACCGACGCGACCGGTGCTGCGGTTTTGATGCTGCGTGACGGCACCGCCATCGCCATTGGCCCCAACACCACGGTGGACTTGACTCGTTTCCAGTTCGACGGCACTACGCAGCAAGGTAATCTCGTGATTCGTGTGCTGCAAGGCACCATCCGCATGGTGACGGGTCTGCTGGGCAAGGTGCAGCCCGAGAATGTCAAAGTGACTACTCCCGCCTCTACGGTGAGTGTGCGTGGCACAGACTTTATTGTGGAGGTGCTATGACCTCCCGTTTTGCTTTGCTGTTGCTTGTGGTGTATTTGCAAGCCTGCGCCCCGCTTAGCCGGGTGACCTTGTTGCCCGAGGGGGACGGTCGCTCAACTTCAGTGCAGGTGCAAACCACCTCCGGCGCAGTCGATTTGACCCAGCCCTACCAAACAGCGGTGCTCCAGCGCGATGGTGGCCTGCAGGCCGAGCAGTCCAGCGCCGAAGCGGTGAATGCCGCCCACGGCCCCTTGCTGGCTTTACCCATCTTACCCTCCGTGCGCTCGACCTTGCATTTTGAACCGGGCACTTCAACCCTGACTGCCGATTCGCAAAGCCAGCTTCCCCGCATCTTGGCGCAGGCGGGTGACCGTGCCGGTGGTGAGATTCTGGTGGTCGGCCATACCGACCGGACCGGATCGCCCCAGATGAACGACACCTTGTCATTACAGCGCGCCCAAGCGGTGCGCGCGCTGCTGGTCGAGCAAGGCTTTGCCCCCGAGTTGGTGGAGGCGGTGGGCCGTGGCGAACGTGAACCGGTCGTGCCCACGGAAGCTAACGTCAACGAGCCCCGCAACCGCCGTGCAGAAATCATCATTCGTTAAGGTACGGAGCGTCCTGGATGGCGAAAAAATCTCTCTCTGATCTGGGCGGGCTGGTCTACTCGACCGAGGTGGGCCGCACCTGCCCCGTGTGCCGCCAGGCGATTGCCGAGTGCATTTGCCATATTCCGAAACGCCCGGCGGGCGACGGCATTGTGCGCGTATCCCGCGAAACCAAAGGGCGTGCGGGCAAAGGCGTGACTCTGGTGAAAGGCGTGCCATTGGATGACGACGCACTGACCGCCTTGGGCAAAAAACTCAAGGCCACCTGTGGCTCCGGCGGTACGGTGAAAGACGGGGTGATCGAAGTGCAGGGTGACCATGTCGAGAAGGTCATGGCTGCGCTGGTAGCGCAAGGCTTTACCGTCAAGCGGGCCGGTGGCTGATGCAGCCCGAAGACTTGAAAAAGCTGGTAGATCGCCCCATGCCCTTCGGCAAATACCAGGGCCGCCTGATTGCGGACTTGCCCGGTGACTACCTCAATTGGTTTGCGCGCGAAGGTTTTCCCAAGGGCGAGATCGGCCGGCTGTTGCAGCTCATGCACGAGATCGATCACAACGGCCTGAGCGATTTGCTCAAGCCCCTGCGCACGCCGCGCTAGCCCTTACGGCAAGGGTGCGTCGCGCAAGGTGCCGGGCGCCAAACCTTCCAGTGTGTACGGCCCAATGGCCGCGCGGATCAACCGCAGCGTGGGGTAGCCCACGGCCGCCGTCATGCGGCGCACCTGGCGGTTGCGGCCTTCGCGGATGACCAATTCCACCCACGCTGTGGGGATGCTGGCCCGGAAGCGCACCGGTGGATCACGTTCCCAGAGCGATGGAGGCTCCGCAATGCGCTGCGCACGTGCGGGCAGGGTCGGGCCGTCGTTGAGCTGCACACCATGGCGCAGGGCTTCCAGCGCGGCCTCATCGGGCTCGCCCTCCACTTGCACCCAATAGGTCTTTTCCATCTTGTAGCGCGGGTCGCTGATGCGCGCCTGTAGCTTGCCGTCGTTGGTGAGCAGCAGCAGGCCTTCGCTGTCGGCGTCCAGCCGGCCCGCCACATAGATACCGGGAATGGTGATGAAGTCCTTGAGCCCGCGCCAGCGGCCTTCGGGCGTGAACTGGCTGAGCACACCGTAGGGTTTGTTGAAACAGAGCAGGCGGGAGTCGGTTAGCGCAACCATGGCGAGGGCTTAGTCGGCTGCGGCAGTGGCCCACAAGCGCTCGCCCGTGGCTTCCAGGTGCGTGAGGTAGATGCGCACCTCAAACTCCAACTGATGGTAGGCGGGCTCCATGTGGGCGCAGAGCTGGTAGAAGGCCTTGTCGTGCTCGCGCTCGCGCAGGTGGGCCAGCTCGTGCACCACGATCATCTTGAGGAAGGGCTCGGGCGTGTCCTTGAACAGGCTGGCTACGCGGATCTCGCGTTTGCTTTTGAGCTTACTGCCCTGCACGCGCGAGACAGTGGTGTGGGTGCCTAGCGCGTTCTTGACGACATGCAGCTTGCTGTCGAACGCCACCTTGGAGAGCGGTTCCGTGCTGCGCAGGTAGTCGGCCTTGAGGTCTTGCACATAGTCGTACAGCACCTTGTCGGTCCGCACCCCGTGCGCTTGCGGGTGGCGCTGGGTCAGCCAGCTGCCCACGCGCCCCTCGTCCAGCATGCGCTGCACCTGGCTCAGCGTGTCGGCGGGGTAGCCATTCAGGTAGCGCAACGTAGGTGTTTTTGCTACCATTTTCATAGCTACTTGCGCAGATTCCGCCTGCGCTAAGGGCCGGTTTGGCTTCAAATCTGAATCAGACTTCGCGGCGCAGCGCGGGGAACAAAATCACGTCGCGGATGCTGGCGCTGTCGGTCAACAACATCATCAGACGGTCAATACCGATACCGCAGCCGCCGGTGGGGGGCATGCCGTATTCCAGGGCGCGCACAAAGTCGTGGTCGAAGTGCATGGCTTCGTCATCGCCGCTGTCTTTGGCGGCTACCTGAGCGTGGAAGCGGGCGGCTTGGTCTTCGGCATCGTTCAGCTCAGAGAAGCCATTGCCGAACTCACGGCCGGTGATGTAGAGCTCAAAGCGCTCGGTCACCTCGGGGCGGTCGTCGTTGGCACGGGCGAGTGGCGAGATTTCGGTGGGGTGCTCCATGATGAAGGTGGGGTTCCACAGCTTCTCTTCCACCGTCTCTTCAAAGTACAGCACCTGCAGGCTGGCCA
>DAINNP010000045.1:0-12700 GCA_036735785.1 Rhodoferax sp.
CCCAGCGCCTTGTCCGCCGGTTTGGTGCCGGTCAGGCCCTGGTGCACCGCAGCCCCCAAGGGTCCGATATTGATTTCGTCCCACGCGGGGATGATCGGGCGCCAGTCAGGGCTTGCGTAGCGGAGCTGCTCTTTCAGGGTCACGAACTCAGGGAACATGCGCACCAGCGACACGTCCTCCATCGTCGACACCCGGGTGGGCCCGCCGCCGAGCCTGACCACCGCCTTGTCCTGAGCCTTGGAGGTCAGCCACTGCATCAGCAAAAATGCGGCCTCGGGGCGGGCGGAGGTGCGGGGAATCGCCAGGCCCAGCCCGCCGGATTGCGAGGCGTAGTGCACCCCCTTGGGGTGCAAGACATAGCTGACTTTGCCCTCAATTTTGGACGCCGGAGAGTTGCGCACCGCGCCGAACACGGCCGTCGAGTCGAGGTACATCGCGCTCTCGCCCTGCAGAAAACTCGACAGCATGTCGTTGTACGAAAAGTTAGCCATGCCCTTGGGGCCGGTGTCTGCGATGTGTTTGAGCAATTGCAGCGCTTGCACACCAGGCGCTTTGTGGAAAAGTGGCATCCAGCGCTCGTCAAACACCTGACCACCCAGCGCATTGAGGTGCAGCAACCACGCGTGCACACAGTTGTGGCCGGACTGCCCGCGTGAGGTGAGTGCCGCCATGCCGGTCCGCTCACGCAAAGGGGCGAGCAGCGCCGAGAGCTCAGCATAGGTGCGTGGGGGCGCAAAGCCATGCTTTTCAAAGACATCGCGGCGGTAGGCCAGCACTGAGGTTTCTGCACCATATGGCAGGCCGTAGAGCCGAGCTCCCGGTCCCGGCAAATAGCCTTTGGGGCCACCCACCAGACCGATGTTTTGCACATAGCGTGGCACCAGATCGCCAAAAGCGTAGTCGGGGTCAGCCAATTGTTTGTCTTTAAGGAAAGGCTCCAGCGGCAGCAGCAGGTTCTTCTTCACGAACTCGCTCTTCCAAGTCACGATGTACGTTACCAAGTCGAACTCAGACTGGGGTTTGCCCATTTCCGCCACTTGCACATGTTTCATGCGCAAGATATTTTCGCGAGCCACGTTGACCTTGATGCCAGTTGCCGCAGTGAACTGGGGCAACAAACGCAGCATCGCATCGTAATGGGGGTGGTCAGGCACGCAAATAGACAACGTTTGCCCACTGAACCGGGCAAAGCGGTCCTCAGATGCGTTGCTGGCCCGCACAAAGCCACTGCCAAAAACCACCAGCGCACCGCTGCCTATCAAACGCCTGCGTCGGGTACTCAAAAAAGACTGCGGATTCACGACACTGCTTTTTTTGTGCTTGGAGCGTTATGGTGTTTTAGTGGCCCCCGGATCTCCCCGCGCCCTATTAAACCACTGAGCAGCTCGAACACGGGTATCTGCTTGCTATGCTCGCCGGAATGCTGAACGATGTGCTCCCCCCCGCCCCAACCGCCACTCCGGTGCGGCGTGTCGCGCACTTGGACATGGACGCGTTTTATGCCTCGGTGGAGTTGCTGCGTTACCCGCAACTCAAGGGCCTGCCGGTGGTGATTGGTGGCGGGCGGCGGCATGCGGATGACGCACTCTTGGTCAAGCACGCCGACACGCCGCTGCACGATATTCCGGTCGCAGAGTTCCCCCTTCTAGAGGGCTATACCGGGCGCGGCGTCATTACCACCGCCACCTACGCCGCGCGCCAGTTCGGGGTAGGCTCGGCCATGGGCCTGATGAAAGCGGCCAAGCTGTGCCCGCAGGCCATTTTGTTGCCGGTGGACTTTGCGCAATACCGGCACTACTCGCAACGATTCAAGGCCATCATCACCGACATAGCCCCGGTGATGGAGAACCGCGGGGTCGATGAGGTGTATATCGACTTTACCGGGGTGCCCGGCGGCCAGCGCCAAGGGGGCAGGAGTTTGGCGAAGCTGATCCAAAAGGCGATTTTTGATGACACCGGCCTCACCTGCTCAGTGGGCGTAGCGCCCAACAAGTTGCTGGCCAAGATGGCCAGTGAATTCAACAAGCCCAACGGTATTGCCATCGTCCAGGAAAGTGACCTGGAAACCATGATCTGGCCTTTGGCCTGCCGCAAAATCAATGGCATAGGCCCCAAAGCCGACGAGAAGCTCAAAAAACACGGCGTGGAAACCATTGGCCAACTGGCCGCCAAAAATTTGCAATGGCTGATGGACACCTTTGGCCGCCGCACCGGCGCCTGGCTGCACGCCGCTGCCCACGGGCAAGACGACCGGCCGGTAGAAACCGAGAGCGAGCCAGTCAGCATGAGCCGCGAGACGACCTTTGACCGTGATTTGCACGCAGTGCGCGACAAGGCCGAACTCGGAGCCATCTTCACCCGTTTGTGCGAGCAAGTCGCAGAGGACCTGCAGCGCAAAGGCTATGTGGGTAAAACCATCGGCATCAAATTGCGATTTGATGACTTCAAGAGCGTCACCCGCGACATGACCATCGCGCACTACACCGCCGACGCGGCAGAAATTCGCCGGATTGCCGGCCAATGCCTCAAACGTGCGCCACTGCAGCGCCGGTTGCGGCTCCTGGGGGTCAAAGTGGGGGCATTGACTACGGCAGATCCGTCGCGCTCCGCTACGGCAAAAGAAGAGACCTCCCCCGAGACCGGTTGGCTTTTCGACTGAGCACAACGCTCAACCTTGCCAATTTCATGGTTACGGTCTGCATGGGGTGCCATTTTTTTTGATGCTCAACGGCATGAACTGCGAATGCGCAGCTGTTGAACTTGACCAGGATCAAGTAAAGGCATATGACGCATCAATCCAACGTTTTTCTACATTGACTTCGCGTAACCAACCGATGATAAATAGGGCTAGATCGAGATAAGCGAAACCATTAGCTCCAGGAGGAACGATCCATGCGTGTGAACTTACCGGTGACTCAGCGCGAGTACGACTATCCCGCTGATCGAATGCTGGTGTCGATGACCGACAGCAAAGGCGTCATCACCCATTGCAACCACGCCTTTGTGGAGACCAGCGGATTCACCTACGAGGAGCTCATCGGCCAGAACCACAACCTGGTGCGCCATCCGGATATGCCGCCTGCCGCCTACCGGGATATGTGGAACACCATCGGCCACGGCCACCCATGGACCGCGCTGGTAAAGAACCGACGCAAAGACGGTGACCACTACTGGGTGCAAGCCAACGTCACGCCAGTTCTGGAAAATGGCAAGCCCAAGGGCTATATGTCGGTACGGGTCAAACCAAGCCGCCAGGAAATCGCCGCGGCCGAGGCCCTTTACGCGCAGTTGCGGGATGAAGAAAAGTCAGGAAAGTCCACCGTCTATTTGCGGGGCGGACACGTCCGCTACCGTGGAATCAGGGGTTGGGCCGGTGCCTTGGGCCGCATGAATTTGACTACCCGCCTGGGCTTGGCGCTTGTCGGGATGGTGTGCCTCGGAATGGTTCCAGATATCTTGGGTTTGCAGGGCAGCACGCTGTTCTGGGCACAACTGGCCTCGTTGATAGTGGGGGCTGCAGGGGTGATCGCGTGGTTTAAGGTCCGCTTGTCCGCGGGGATGGGGGCCGCTCAACAGTTTGCGTATGACCTCGCAGGTTGCAACCTGCGGAGCTCCGTCAACAGCGACTATCCACCGCCTTTGGGTGACATGATAGGTGCCCTGCGCCAGATACAAATCAACCTGCGCGCGGTGGTGGGGGATGTGCGCGAAGAGGTGGACACCCTGACCAAATCCGCCAATGAAATTGCATCGGGCAGCATGGATTTGTCAGGGCGCACCGAATCGCAGGCCAGCAGCCTGGAAGAAACCGCGGCTTCGATGGAAGAACTCTCGAGCACCGTCAAACAAACCGCAGACACTGCCAGCCGTGTTGCCGAGCAGAGTGCTCGCAGTACCCAAGCGGCATCCAATGGGGGCGAAGTGCTCCACCAGGTGATTCAGTCCATGGAAGAGATCGACCGCTCTTCCAGCAAAATGCGAGACATCATCGGCGTGATCGAGGGGATTGCCTTCCAGACCAACATCCTTGCGCTGAACGCTGCCGTTGAGGCAGCCCGTGCGGGTGAGCAAGGCCGGGGTTTTGCGGTGGTGGCCAGCGAAGTGCGGGCATTGGCCCAGCGCAGCGCGACAGCCGCCAAAGAAATCCGCGAGCTGATTGCCCAGTCGTCTGAGCAGATTTCCGAAGGCTCCAACCAGATGCGCAGCGCCGGTGAAACCATTGACCATGTCGTTTCGCAGGTTCAAGAGGTGGGCAACCTCATCAACATGATCACCAATGCCGCCAAGGAGCAGGCTATCGGGATCGCCCAAGTCAACGAGGCGGTGACCCAGCTGGACACCGTGACCCAACAAAATGCCGCCTTGGCCGAGGAGTCTGCAGCCTCTGCGGACGGACTCACAGACAGCACCGCATCAGTGGCCCGGGCCATCCAGGTATTCCAGCTACCATAGGAATCAAATCACCATGTTTTGGACGATATGCCTTTCTCCAAACTCGAGACGCTGGATCACGATGCGCTGCTAGCCCTGCTGCAAGCCATCCCACAGCCGGTGTTCATCAAGAACGCTGTGGGAGAACTGATTTACGTCAACACGGCTTGGCAGACCCAACTGGGGACCCCGGCAGGCAGCGAGAACCCCCAAGCGGGGTTTAACGCGGAGCAGATCCGTTTCTTTACCGAACAAGACCAGCAGGCCTTTCAACAAGGTCGAACCATCACCCAAGAGGACTTGTTTAAGCTGGAAAGCGAGTTCTCTGCGCGGCATATACAAACGAGGCTGACGCCGGTATTTGATCCCTCCGGCAAGCCCGCATTTGTGGTGGGCACCAGCATCGACGTCACCGAGCAACATCAGTTGCAACAACAAAACGCCGCAGAGCGGAGCCTGCTGGAGATGCTGGCCTCCAGCGTGCCGTTGGTGGACATCATGTCGGAGTTCATCGTGCAGTACCAGCATATCTTTCCGGGCGTCATTGGCTCAGTGTTGCTTATGGATGAGGAAGAGCGGCATCTGCTGCATGGGGCTGCGCCCGGCCTCCCGGACGATTACAACCAGGCGATTCACGGTGTGACCATTGGTCCACGAACCGGTTCTTGTGGCACTGCCGCCTTTCTCGCTGAAGAAGTGGTCGTGTCAGATATCGCCAACGATCCGCTCTGGACCGACTACCGCGACCTGGCTGAAAAGCACCAGCTCAGGGCCTGCTGGTCCATGCCGATTCGCTCCACCAAGGGGCGGGTACTCGGCACGTTTGCCAACTATTACCGGGTACCGCGCATTCCTACCGCGAGTGAACTGCAAGCCTCGCGGCGCAGCGCTTATTTGTTGAGCCTGGCGATCGAGAGCGATAAAAACGAACGAAAAATCCAGCGGGATCAACGTGCGCTGGTGGCTGCAGGCCTGTACCGGCAAGCCATTCTGGACAGTATGGTGGACGGGCTGGTCACCGTGGACCGCACGGGAAAGGTTCACACCTTTAACAACGCTGCGTGCCGCATGATGGGTCTGGATGCTGCCACCGAACAACCGCAACACCTGAACGATCTCCTGGGCACCACACTGCCCTCGGACGGGCAAGGGAACCTGGAACTTTTACACGCCGCGGAAAATGCGCAGGGCGGTAATTTTGAGGTGGGTGGACTCGGCAAAGACGGGGAACTGCGTCCTATCAGCCTGTCCGCCTCGAAAATTCCATTTTCAGAGCCAGAAACCTTTGTAGTAACGCTGCGGGACATTACCCAACAACGCCACGACGAAGAAGAAATCCGCCGACTGGCTTTTTACGACCCCTTGACCAACCTGCCCAACCGGCGCCTGTTGATGGACCGGGTCCGGCAAGCCATGATCAACAGCGCACGCCACGGGCGCCATGGCGCGCTGATGTTTCTGGACCTCGACCATTTCAAGCTGCTCAACGACACCTTGGGCCATGACGTGGGCGATGAGCTCTTGCAGCAAGTGGCGACCCGCTTGCGCATGTGTATCCGCGAGGGCGACAGCGTGGCACGCCTGGGCGGCGATGAATTTGTGGTGTTGCTGGAGGACCTGAGCCCCAACCCCAATGAAGCGGCGAGCCATGCCGAGTTTGTGGCGCACAAGATCCTGGATTTGCTGGCGCAACCCTACCGGATGCGCGGACACCTGCACAACAGCACACCGAGCATCGGGATCGTGGTGTTTTTTGAAGACCACGAAACGATCGACGAGCTGCTCAAGAAGGCAGACGTTGCCATGTACCAGGCCAAATCTGCGGGAAGAAACACGGCCCGCTTTTTTGACCCGGTGATGCAGGCGGTCGCCGCGACCCATGCGGCAATGGCGCAGGAAATCAAAGTCGGCATTGAGCAAAATGAGTTTGTGCTGCATTACCAGGTCCAGATTGACGCCCGAGGACAATGCACCGGCGCTGAGGCGCTGGTGCGATGGAATCACAACTTGAGGGGTCTGGTGTCACCCGCGGATTTCATCCCCTTGGCGGAAGAGACCGGCATGATCCTGCCCCTCGGTTACTGGGTGCTGGACTCTGCGTGCCAACAATTGGCGGCATGGAGCCGCAACCCCGCTACGGCCCACTGGACGCTGGCCGTGAATGTGAGTGCGGCCCAACTCGCCCAGCCGGGGTTTGTAGAGAGCGTGAAAAAAGCGCTGCTACACAGCCAAGCCCCCGCTACCCAACTGAAACTGGAGTTGACCGAAAGCATGTTGGCCAATGATGTGGAAGGCATCATCACCAAGATGATGGACATCAAAGCCTTGGGCGTGAATTTTTCACTGGACGATTTCGGTACCGGCTACTCGTCGCTGTCTTACCTCAAACGCTTGCCACTCGCCCAACTCAAGATCGACAAATCGTTTGTGCGCGACGTACTCACCGACCCGAGCGACGCGGTGATCGCCCGCACCGTGGTGGCACTCGGCCACAGCCTGGGCCTGACCGTCATCGCCGAGGGCGTGGAAACCCCGGAACAAAGAGACGCATTGGCGGCCATGCAGTGCGATGCCTTCCAGGGCTATTTTTTCGGCAGGCCGGTGCCACCAGAGGCACTCTTGGCAGACATGGCGATACAACTCCCTGCCCCATAATGAAAGCTCACACAAAGCCGCTCCGGTGTCACCTTGCCCCGACTGAATTGAAGGAGTGCACCCTTGACGCTACACGCTGAGTTGTGCCGCCGCGCCGCATGGGTGCTGGGCCAGGCGATCTTGACCTGCATCGGGCTGGTATTGGTCTTGTTGCCGGTGAACACTCACGCTTCAACCCCGCTCAAGCTCAGGATCGTCGGCGGGCTGGCCGGCGTGAACCAATATGTTCAACATGAAGAGCCGTTTTGGTCGCAAGAACTGGCGCGCCTGAGCGGCGGCAAGTACAGCGCTGAAATTGCACCCTTCGACCGCTCAGGCATTCCCGCCGAGGAAATGCTGCGCTTGATGTCGCTGGGGGTCATTCCCTTCGGCACCGCGATGCTGGGCCCGGCATCCGCACAACACCCCATGCTGGGCGCGATGGATCTGTCGGGCCTAAATCCGGACATGGCCAGTCTGAAACGGCATGTGGCAAGTTTCCGCCCCATCCTGCAAAAAACACTGCGCGAAAAACACGGCATCGAGGTCTTGGCCGTTTACACCTACCCGGCCCAAATCTTGTTCTGTAAAAAGTCCTTGACCAGCCTCCGCGAGTTGGAGAAACGGCGTATCCGCGTCTCCTCGCCCAGCCAGGCGGACCTGATCCAAGGCTTGGGGGGCGTGCCGGTTTTGGTGGGGTTTGGGCAAATGCTGGCACACCTTCAAGCAGGCAATACCGAATGCGCCATCACCGGCACCATGTCGGGCAACACCATCGGCCTGACTGACATCACCAGCCACATGTACAACCTGCCGTTTACCTGGGGACTGGCTGTTTTCGGTGCGAATACCACGGCCTGGAATGCACTGCCCTCTGACCTGAAAGCGCTCCTGAGAAAAGAGCTCGCAAGGCTGGAAACCAACATCTGGAATGCCAGTGAACGCGAGACTGCAGACGGGCTCGCCTGCAACCGCGGCGACCCCAGCTGCGAGCACGGCCGCCCCGGCAAAATGACCCAGATCAACCCCAGCCCCGACGACATCAAGCTCGTCAGGGAGCTCGTCAAAACCACGGTCTTGCCACGTTGGCAACAACGCTGCAATCAGCACTGCCGCGAAATGTGGGACAGCACCATCGGATCGGTCCCCAGCGACATGCCCTTACCGAACAGCCGCTGATGGCCAAATTCACGTTCAAGGTCCACCATGCCTTGGTGACTGTGACCGCTCTGCTGATATTTGTGATTCTGGCGGCCAGCACTGTCCTGATCCGTGATTTGCACAAAAATGCCGTCGCCGAAGCCCAAGCCCAGGCTACCCGCTTTGTGACGGGTGCCCAAGCCGCGGTGAACCGGAGCCTGCTGGGCATTGATGTGCTGCTGGCGAGCATGGGCAGTTTGCTGGGCCTCGAAAACATGCAAGCGGATTGGCTGGAAGCCCCTCTGGCGGGCAAACTGATCCAAGGTGCCACACGCCAGAATTTATTGGTGCGCAATGTGTGGCTTGTAGATGCCCAAGGCACGGTGCTGGCGAGTTCCAACAGTCCGGCCCCGGACGCGCCCCTTCAGATGCCAGAGGGCTTTCTCCACGAGGCACTGAACCCGCCCATCTCCATACTCATCATCAGTCGGCCGCTGTTGAGTCCCAGCAGTGCCGAAGTTGTGTTGCTGTTTGCCCGGCACCTGTCTCTCGCAGATGGCAGCAAGTTATTGGCAGTTGCCGAAGTTCCTGTCAGTCTGTTAACCACGGTATTAGTGCAAGGGGCAGATATCAGCCAGCTGGAGGCAACGATAGAACGCAGCAACGGCTATCTACTGGCCAGCGTGCCACCGCAGGAGTCATTAAACGGTGTTCCATTGAGCCCTGTAATGAGCCCCCAGTCGCAGTTCGCAGTACAGAGTATGTCCTCACGCATTCAGAATCGCCCGGCACTCGTAGCCTCGCGGCCCATGCTCTACAACGACCTGCTGATCACAGCCAGCATCCCCATGGATACTGCCTTGCAGGAATGGACGTTTCAAGCGCGCTTGATCGGCTTACTGAGTCTGCTGTTCAGTCTCCTGATTGCCGCTGCGGGCTACGCAGGCTTGCGCTACCTACAAAGTATGGGGCGCGCTCAGCGCTCGATCAGCCATGCCAAAGCCACCACCGACCAGGCGCTGGAGTCGATGGAAAGTGGCTTTTTGCTGCTGGACGCCGAGCGCAAGGTCATCACCTGGAACCGGCGTTACCTGGAAATCTACCCGTGGCAGGCGCCGCACATCCGGGTGGGGCACTCGTTTGAGGCGCTGCTGATGGTTACGGCTGTTGAAACTCTGGGTGATGTGCCCCACGAGACCTTGCAGCAATGGGTCACCACGCGCATGGAGTTGCTGCAACACGGGGTACATAACCATGAAAGAGAGTTCCCCAACGGCCGGATCATTGAAATCACCGAACGGCCGACCCCTGGTGGTGGCGTTGTTATCACTTACCAGGACGTGACCCGCTTGCGGCGCGCGAGCGCGGAAATTGAACAACTTGCGTTTTTTGATCCCCTCACGAGCTTGCCCAACCGCCGCTTGCTGTCAGACCGTTTGCAGCAAGCGTTGACGACCAGCGTGCGCAGTGGCAGGCGTGGTGCCTTATTGTTCATGGACCTGGACCACTTCAAAACCCTGAACGACACCTCGGGGCACGACGTGGGGGACATGCTCTTGCAGCAGGTTGCTGTGCGCATCAAAGCCTGTGTGCGCGAGGGCGACACCGTCGCCCGGCTGGGCGGCGACGAGTTTGTCGTCATGCTGCTGGACTTGAGCCCCGAGACCTTGGAAGCCGCGCGCCAAGCCCGCCTGGTGGGTGACAACATTTTGCGGGCGATGGCCGAGCCTTTTGAGCTGGGGGACAAGCAACACCGGAGTTCCTGCAGCCTGGGGGCCACTTTGTTCGGAGACACCGCGCAAGACGCCGCAGAGCTGCTCAAGCAAGCGGATATTGCGATGTACCAGGTCAAAAACAACGGGCGCAACGCATTCTGTTTCTTTGACCCCGGCATGCTGACCGCCATCGAGGCCCGTGCCCGCCTCGAAGTCGACCTGCGCAAGAGCTTGGACGATCAACATTTCGAGCTTTATTACCAGCAGCAGGTGAATGAAGAGGGCCAAGTCGTGGGTGCCGAGGCCCTCGTCCGCTGGCACCATCTGGATAACGGCCTGGTGCTGCCCGGGCAGTTCATCGGGCTCGCGGAAGAAACCGGCCTCATCCTGCCCATGGGCCAATGGGTGCTGGAGCAAGCCTGTACGCAACTGGCCATGTGGCAGCGCCAGCCCCGGAGCCGTGACCTAGAGCTCTCAGTCAACGTCAGCGCCCGCCAGTTCCGGCAAGCGGATTTTGTAGACCGGGTGGCCAGGATCTTGCGCGCGACAGGCGCACGGGCCGATCTTTTGAAGCTGGAGCTGACAGAAAGTCTGGTGCTGGACAACGTGGAAGACACGATCCAGAAAATGCACGCGCTCAAAGCCCTTGGGGTGCGATTCTCGATGGATGACTTCGGAACCGGTCACTCCTCGCTCTCTTATCTGACGCGCCTGCCACTGGACCAGCTCAAAATCGACCAGTCTTTTGTACGGAACATCGGCTCACAGTCGACTGACTCGATCATCATCCAGACCATCATCGGCATGGGCAACAACCTCGGGCTCGAAGTGCTGGCCGAAGGGGTGGAAACAGAAGCCCAGCGCGACTTCCTCTCCGCCCATGGCTGCCACCTGAAACAGGGCTTTTTGTTCGGGCCACCGCTGCCGGCCCCTGAATTCATCAAAGCGCTACACTCTGAAGAAATCAGCCTCTAGCGCCCGTAAATACTGCGCAGGTAGCTATATTTTTTATAGCAAAACTATTGTCGTGCGGTGCGGGTATTGCCCGGCAAAGCTTGCGGGTGGCTGGTGCGCAGGGGGTTGATATCCAGCCCGCCACGGCGGGTGTAGCGCGCATACACGGTCAACTTGGCGGGTTTGCAGCGGGCCCAGATGTCCATAAAGATGCGCTCTACGCATTGTTCGTGGAACTCGTTGTGGTTGCGAAAACTCACCAGATACTGCAACAAGCCTTCCTGCTGGATCTGCAAACCGGTGTAGCTGATCTGCACACTGCCCCAATCGGGCTGGCCGGTCACCAGGCAGTTGCTTTTGAGCAGGTTGCTCACCAGCACCTCGGTCACCATGCCTTCTGCCGCCGGCGCGGTGACCAGCAGTTCAGGCGCGGGCTGGTAGTGGGTGCACTCCACATCCAGGCGATCCAGGCTCAGGCCATCCAGCTCGTACACCGGCTCACGGTCGAACTGCTCGGCCGCAATCAAGCGCACACCGACCGATTGCACCGGGCCGCCCCGCCACGCCGCTTCCGCAATATCCGCCCGCAAACGGGCCAGCACTTCGGAGGCATCGGCAAAACGGGTGTTGTTGAAACTGTTGAGATACAGCTTGAAAGACTTGCTTTCGATGATGTTGGGCGTTTCAGCGGGGATGGTGAAGTGCGCCAACGCGACCTGAGGCTTGCCGCGCAGGTTGAGCCAGCTCAGCTCAAAAGCCGTCCACATGTCGGCGCCGAAAAACGGAGCAGCACCGGCAATACCGATCTCGGCACGCTTGCCCGCACGGGGAATAGGAAACAACAGCGAAGCGTCGTACTGATCGACATACGCCGAAGATTTGCCAAGTTGGGATTGCTCAGGGGTGTTCATTCAATGTTTCCGGTCAAAGTGGGCCAGCAGCGCGGCCAGAATGCGGCGCACAGGCTCGGTGGGCAGGTCATGGCCCATGCCCTCAATGGGCAAGAGGGTCGCGCCCGGGATGCGACGGGCTGTGTCTTCACCGCAGGCAAAAGGTATCAGCGGGTCGGCGGTGCCGTGGATGACCAAGGTGGGCGCCGTGATGCGGGGCAATAGCGCGGTGCGCGCACCATCAGCCACCACGGCCAGCATTTGCCGCAAGGTGCCCACCGGGTACATGGCCCGGTCCACGCCACGGGCAATCCGGGCCCGCAAATCGTCTTCCGGCGTGGGGAAGGCGGGGCTGCCGATCGCCTGAAATAAGCGCAAAGAGTGCTCTACCATCTCGGCCTTGCTGCTGCCCGAAGGGCGGCGCAGCATGGCGCGCAACACCTCAGGCGCCGGGCCGGGCAGGCCTTTTGCACTGCTGCTACTCATGATGCTGGTAAGGCTCAATACGCGTTCGGGCGCTGCAAGCGTCACGCGTTGGGCAATCATTCCGCCCATGCTCATGCCCACGACATGGGCCTTTTGCACGCCCACTGCATCGAGGACACCCAGCGCATCCGCCGCCATATCGCTCAAGCTGTAAGGTGCAGCGGGGGTAAAGCCGAACTTGTGCTGCAAGCTGGCCCAAAAAATATTGGGCTTACCCGCCTCTTCGATGCGGCTGCTCAGCCCTACGTCACGGTTGTCGAAGCGGATCACGCGGTAGCCCGCGGCCTCCAAACCCTGCACCAGATCGGCGGGCCATGCAATCAACTGCAGACCCAGCCCCATGATGAGCAGCACCGCCGGTTTGCCGGCAAAAGCGGGGTCGCGCTGGGCGCTGTCTTCGACTTCGATATTGATACCGTTTGCTCTTATTTTCATAGCTCCTCGCGCAAT
>DAINNP010000046.1:0-12696 GCA_036735785.1 Rhodoferax sp.
ACCATTGCCGAAATCAACGCCGAGTTGAAGGCGCAATCCGAAGGCGCTTTGAAGGGCGTGTTGGGTTACACCGAAGACAAAGTGGTTGCGACCGATTTCCGTGGTGACAGCCGCACCTCCATCTACGACGCAGAAGCCTCCATCGCGTTGGACGGTACTTTCGTCAAGCTGGTGAGCTGGTATGACAACGAATGGGGCTACTCCAACAAGGTGTTGGAAATGGCTCGTGTCGTTTCGAAGTAAGGCATCTCTCTTGCCCAAGCAAAACGCGCCTTCGGGCGCGTTTTGCTTGGGCGGGTGGTGTGAGCTCTACTCGCATTCCGCGCGCAGCGCCTGCAGGTCCAGCAGCTCGATAGAGCCGCGTTGCGCCTGCAGCACTCCACGGGCTTTGAAGTCGCGCAGGATCTGGTTGGTGGTCTGGCGTGACACGCCGATCATCAAGGCCAGTTGCTCTTGGGTGACGGCCAGCACACGCAAGGTGCGTTCACTTCCCGTGGCTTGGCCGTAGCTCAGGGCCATGGTCAGCAGGCGTCGCGCCAGGCGTTGGGGTGCGGGCAGCACGGTTTGTTCCTCCATGCTCACAAAGGCCAGGCGCAGTTTGTCGGCCATCAGCACCGCCAGATCGCGCCAATGGGCCGGGTGCTTGGCCAGCCATGCGAGCAGTTCTTCATGCGGAATGTGCAGCAGGGTGCAGGCTTCGGCCGCATGGGCGTCGTGGGTGCGGGCAGATCCATCAAACACCGAGATTTCGCCGAACCATTGCGGGGGTGACAGCAGCACCAGTACCGCCTCGCGGGCCGCATCGCCTTCTCCGCTGTGGCCGGAAATGCGGATGGTGCCGCGCACCACCGCATAAAGCCCGCAAGGCGCAGCCTCCCGCAAAAACAGTTTTTCGCCGGCTTGCAGGTAGCGTACCCGGGCCATGGCCAACAGGCCTTGGGCAAAGTCCGGTGGCAACTGGGCAAACCAGCGGCCGCTACGCAGCATGGGCAAATGACTCGAGATATCAGGCATGGCGTCGGAGCTAGGGCTTTCACTAGGTGGGTGGTGTTGTGTCGGCTACTTGACAGACGCCAAGCATACCTGCGCCCATGATCCGCCCAAAGCCAAGGAGATACCTATGAAAACCCTCACCGACCACTTGACCCAATACGCTGCCTACCACCAGGACAGCCGAAACGTGGTCACCCACTTTGTGGGCATCCCGATGATTGTTCTGGCCGTCACGATTTTGTTGTCGCGCCCCCAGTGGTCTGCTGCCGGGCTGCACCTCAGCCCTGCTGTGTTGGTGGCCTTGGGGTCCACCTGGTTTTACACACGCTTGGATGCACGTTTTGGTGTCGCCATGGCGGTGCTGTTGGCCGCAGCGCTGGCGGCCAGCCAATGGTTTGCGGCGCAGAGCACCAGTGTCTGGCTGGGCTGGGGCATTGGCTTGTTTGTGGTGGGTTGGGCGTTCCAGTTTGTGGGCCATTACTACGAGGGCAAGAAACCGGCTTTTGTGGATGACCTGATCGGCCTGCTGGTCGGCCCCTTGTTTCTGGTGGCCGAGGTAGCTTTCCACTGGAATATGCGCACCGAGGTGCGCGATGAAATCCGCCGCCGCTTGGGCGCGGCTCCCGCTGCAACCGGCCTGGCAGCATGAGCTTTACCGCTGCGCTGCCCACCTTGTTGCTGCTGGCGCTTGCGCTGGTGATGTTCGGTCTGGGTCTGTCATTGACCGTTCAGGACTTTGCCCGCCTCCGCGAGCATCCGCGCGCCGTGTTGCTGGCCCTCGTACTACAGATGGTGGCGCTGCCTGCAGTGGCTGTTGGGCTGATTGTGCTGTTGGGCGTGCAGCCCATTTACGCCGTGGGCCTGATGCTGCTGGCCGCCTCTCCGGGCGGGGTGTCGGCGAATTTGTTCAGCCACTTGTTTGGCGGCAATGTGGCGATGAACATTTCGCTAACCGCCATCAACACGGTGCTCTCCATCGTGAGCCTGCCCCTCATTGCCAACTGGGCCATTGCCACCTACTTGCAGACGGGCCAGGTGGTTCCCCTGCAGTTCGGCAAGGTGATGGAGGTGGTGGGTGTGGTGATGGTGCCCGTGCTCATCGGCATGGTGGTGCGGCACCACCGGCCCGGCTTCAGCGAGCGCATGGGTTCGCCCATGAAGGCGTTCAGTGCGGTGGTGTTGGCTGCGTTCTCGTTGATTGCCATCGTCAAAGAGTGGAGCGCACTCACCGCATCCATCAACAGCCTCGGCCCCGTGGTGTTGGCCTTCAATCTGGCCAGCTTGCTGGTGGGCTACTACCTGTCACGGGCAGCAGGGCTTGCCAAGCCGCTGGCCACGGCGGTGAGTTTTGAGATCGGTATCCACAACTCCACCTTGGCGATTTTTGTGGCGCTATCGGTCTTGGGCAATTTGCAGTTGGGTCTGCCAGCCGCTATTTACTCGGTGAGCATGTATCTCACGGCAACCGCCTTTGGCTTTTTGGTGCTGCGCCGGGGCGGGTAAGCTCCCGGCATGCAAATCGGCGTCGTATATGCGGCCCTGGCCTATCTGGCCTGGGGCCTTTTCCCCCTTTATTTTAAGCAACTCTCCGCTATTCCCGCCCTGGAGGTGGTGATGCACCGCACCGTCTGGTGCATGGTGCTGTTGCTTGCGGTGTTGGCCATGCGCCGCCAGTGGGCCTGGTTGGGCGCGGTGTGGCGCACTCCTCAAGTGATGGGCGCGTTTGCCCTCTCGGCCGTGCTGCTGGGGGTGAACTGGCTGGTCTACGTGTGGGCAGTGCAAAACGGCCATGTGCTGGACGCCAGCCTGGGCTATTTCATTCTGCCGCTGGTCAACGTGGGGCTGGGCTTTGTGTTTTTGCACGAGCGCCCGCGCCCTGGTCAATGGATCGCGGTGGCTGTGGCGGCCGCCGGCGTGCTCTGGCTGGCCCTGCTCTCGGGCCATGTGCCGTGGGTGGCGCTGGTGTTGGCGGTCACTTTCGGGTTTTATGGTTTGCTGCGCAAAGTGGGCGCTCTGGGCGCATTGGAAGGCCTCACGTTGGAAACGCTGGTGCTCGCACCGGTAGCGGGCGGCCTGCTGCTGTGGTGGGGCCTGCAGGGGCAGGGCGCCTTGGTCCGGGGCAATGCGTCGGATATCGGCTGGCTGCTGCTGGCGGGCCCGTTGACTGCGGTGCCCTTGCTTTTGTTTGCTGCCGGTGCGCGCCGGGTGTCCATGGCCACGATGGGCATCCTGCAATACATCTCCCCCAGCCTGCAACTGCTGATTGGTGTGTGGCTCTATGGCGAACCCTTCGAGGCGGCCCGGGCTATCGGCTTTTGCCTGATCTGGGCCGCCCTGGGGGTGTACAGCCTCGAGGGCTGGTGGTTCAGCCGCCGCGCTGCGGATGACACAAAGGGCGGTTAGCGCGGCGGGTAGACCACTTGGCCCCGCTCGCGGATGTGGGCGGTCAGTGGGCTCTCCAGGCCCAGCATGGTCGCACTCTCCAGCAGCACTTCAATCACCTTCGGTTCTGGCGAGTAATGCATGGTTTGCAGTGCTGCAGCATAGAGCTCGCGAGCCGTCTCGGGGGTTACCGGTGTGGTGGTCACATACGCAAACTGCACCGCGCTGCGAAACAGCACCGCGTCTTTGACTTTTTCGTAGGTGTTGTCTTTCAGCTCAGGGCTGCGCACTTGGGGGTGCAGATACAGCTGACTCACCCTCGAATACTCCCACCCGGTGAAGGCGGTGATTGCCATCAATGCACCCGCCAGACCACAGGCCACCCAACGAAGACCGGTTTTTGGGAGGCCCGGCTCTTGCAGGTGCTCCGTAGTGCACAACATGCCCACCGCCAACAGGGCCGCCACCTGAAACGGCCCATACCAGAGGGGGTACTCCAACAGGCTGTGCAGCCCAATGACCAGCAGCACACCCCAGGCCAGCTGGGCGGTAGGTTGCTGTGCGCGCCACGGCTTGGCGCGGGCCGCCAACACCAGCGCGCCACCACACAGCAGGGTCGCAGCCGGCAGCCCCAGCTCCACCGCCAATTGCAAGGGCAGGTTGTGCGCGTTGTCCAGAATTTCACTGAACCGTGCACCGGCATACGGGTACATGAAATGGGCAAACTTCAGCTCTCCCCAGCCCCAGCCGGTCCACGGGTGCACCCTGATCAACTCCATCACGTTGGCCCACAGAATCATGCGGCTTTGGGAGCCTGCGTCTTCTGAAAACCGCGCAAATGCGTTGGCGGGGACTTGCCCTGTCAGTGACTGCAAGGCGCAAGGCAGCGCCACGTTGGCAGCAAGGTAGGCCGCCAGCGCCCACAGGCTCCAGCGCCAAGCGCTGCCCTTGCCTGCATCAATGCTGCTCCGGCTCCAGAACCATGCCATTGCAGCAATCAATATCCATTGCAAGGCTCCCGTGCGGGAACTGCTGGCCGCGTTGCCCCCAGCCAGTAACAACACCGCAGCCCCCAGCGCTGCCGTGCGCAAGGCCGGAGTGGCCAGTGGTGCCGCATCTGCCGGCCTATGTGCCAGCCACAGCAGGCTGAGCAAGCCGATGGAGGTGAGCGTTGCAAACTGGTTGCGCTGGCGCAGGTTGGCGAATGCCGTGCCTTGGGCTGTCTGCATGATCCAATCCGACCAGCCTGGATCCACGGCCCCGAAATATTGCACCCAGGCCATGCCGGCGCTGACCAGTGCGGCGAGCAGCCAGCCCCAGGCCACCGTTGCCACCAAGCGGGCGCGGGGCATGTGGTGGCCGCCTAGGGCCCACACCAGCAAAAACAACGCGCAGCAGCCCGCTGTGCCGAGTCGTTGGAGCATGTCAGGGTTGGGCCCCCAGGCCAGCGGGCTGACCCAGGGGAAGGCAATCGCCGCCAGCAGCAAGCCAGTGGTGAGTTGCACCTTCACGATGTGTGTGAGGTCGGGGGCAGCGGGTGACAGTGCGGGTTGTTGTGGTAGCGCCATGCCTCAGGCCTTGTTGAACAAGGGGTGCAGGGTGCTGTGCTTGCCGTCAAAGACTTCGTGGCCCTCATCGATCTGCACCGTAATGCCCAGTGGCTTGCTGGCCAACACCGCCGCCAGACAAGTGCCGACGGTGGCCTTCAGGGCTTCGCCCATTTGCTGGTGCACCACCGGGCTGCGGCCCTTGGCCATGCGCAGGTTCATGTACACAAAGCCGTAGTCGCCCTTGCCGTCGGCCACAGCACTGTGTGCAGCCGGGTAGGCCAGCACGCGGGTGCCTCCGGTGGGGAAGACTTGTTTGCCGCTCTCGTCGCGCTGGGCGAGCATGGTGTCGCACAAACTGCGGCACAGGCCGGACATATCGGCCTCACGGTCGAGATTCGCGGTGTACAAAACAACCAAGTGCGGCATGGCAGGGCTCTCCGGGTTTTAGAGTCAAATCAGGCTCTGGCGCAGGTTCTAAGTGCGCGAGTAGCTATCAAAACAGGAGCGGATTATCCACCGGCCGGCGCAGCCTCTTGCGCCAAGTGTTGTAACGCGAGGTGCGCCGGGGTGTCGAGGTGCGGTGGGAGCTGGTGCTTGGCCTGCAGGTAGTGGTGGGTGTAGACCTCCAGCCAGGCCTCCAGCGCCCGGGCGGCACGGGTCTCGCCGGCCAGCTCTAGGCACAAAGCCCCCACTTCACTGGTGCAAAAGTGGTCTTCTCTTCGGCTGCGACGCAACTTGTAGCGAGAGATCTGCTCGGGTTGCAAGCTGAGCACCGGGAAGCGGTCAAGGTAGGGGCTCTTGCGAAACATCTTGCGCGCTTCCGGCCAGGTGGCATCGAGCAAGATAAACAGGGGCCGCTTTGCAGTTCCGGAGTCTGCCCCCTCCGGTACCAAGGTCGGCGGTGGCAAGGTGTTCATCACCCGCCCTGGCGTCACAAACTCGCCGGGGAACACCACCACCGGCAGCCACTGCGGGTCGGCCAGCAAGGCTAACAAGGCGGGGTCGACCTCGGTGCGCGCCCAGCCGAAGGCATAGGTGTCGGTCACCACATCGGCAATCAGCCAACCTGTGTTGCTGGGTTTGAGGGGCTCAATATCCGCCATGATCAGGCACACCCCGGCGCTCGCCTGCACCTGGGGCTGTAGTGCGCAAATGCAGTGCGCCGGGTTGATGCGGCAGCCCGGGCACCTTTCACCCTTCATGCCGCCGCGCGCCAGAAACGGCTTGCTGCTGCGTGCCAGGCGTGCAGCGCGCAGGCGCGATACCGCGTGGGGCTCTGCGGGAACCGGTTTATGCATGGGCATCCCATCCGCCCATGAGAGCCTGCACCGCCTGCAAGGTGGCGTAGAAAGAGGCGGCCTCTGCCTCGCCGAGTGCGCCAAAGATGTCCTGTGCCAGTGTGGCCTCCAGGGCCAGAAACCAGGCGCTTTTCTGTGCGCCCTCCGGCGTCAGGCTCAGGCGCCATACCCGGCGGTCCCGCTCATCGGGGGTGCGCACCAGCAGTTGCCGGTCTTCCAGCTCGCGGATCAAACGGGCCATCTGGCCCTTGTCCCTGCCCATGGATTGCACCAATTGTTGCTGGGTCGCTTCGGGGTTGCGCTGGCACAAGCACAGCGCATGCAAGTGCAGCGGCCCCAGGCCCTGCTCGACACCGGCAGCCAACATACGGGCCTTGAGAATTTGCTGCGCTTGGCCCGAGGTGGTCATGAATGCCACAAACGTGGCGACTGTTTTTGATGGATCGGGCGAGGGCGGTGTGGTGGGCATGGTGTCATATGGTTGACTTTATCAACCAATATTTCTACAATGTTGATATTGTCAACTATTTGTACCCCGCATGCTTGCTTCTGCCTTCCGCAAAATCCCTCCGCCTGTTCTTATCCTTCCTACCGTTGCCCTACTGCTCAGCGCCTTTATGACCTGGGCCAACGCCGTAGCCGGTGCTCCGTTTGCAGTACTGTGGGCGCGTAATTTTGCGACCTCACTGGTCATGCTCCCGCTCATCCTGCTGGGCATCGCCCAACTCGAAAAACTGGTCGCCATCGCGGCCCCCAAGCTGCGTCCCTTCTGGGGCAAGGTGGTGGTGTCGCTGTTGAGCTCTTTGGCCATCGAAAGTTTGTTGGCGCTCGTCATCTCGCTGCTCAACAGTCCGTGGGATGCCACGTTGCCGCTCTACTGGTGGAAGGCCTTCAGCCGTTCGCTGCCTGTTGGTTTGTTGATCGGCTTCTTCATGGGCTTCTACATGAAGCCCAAGCTCGACGCTATGCGCCGCGCCCGTCGGGGTTGAGCCTTGCGCGTCTGCGCAAAAACCACAGAAGCGACAGCCCCATTCGCATCCCTGCGCGTGGGACATGCGGCTCCTCCATAATGTGCCGGATGCTGAACTCGCGACCTTGGCGTATCTCAAGTGGCTACCTGTTTCTGGTAGCACTGCTTCTATTGGCGTTTGCGTTGGGCTACCTGGTGGTGCGCAACACGGTGCAAAAAACCGTGGACCACCAGGCACTGTCGATTGCACAGGTGGTGGCCAGCCAAGCGTCCACGGCCCGCACGGTCTACTCTCGCGAGATCGCTGAAAAGCTGCGCCGCGACGGCTCTGGCCCCAGCGAAAACTTCCTCACCATGCCCGGTCATGTGCCGATTCCGGCGCAGTTCTTGAAGCAAATGGCGCAAGCCGCCAGCCAGAACACGGACAACCTCTTTGCCTACCGTCCCGTCAGCAAATGGAACCTGGACCCCGGCCAGGGCTTGAACGATGACTTTCTGCGCTGGGCCTGGCCACAGCTCGAAACCCAGGAAAAAACCGCCCCGCCTGATCTCGTGCAATGGCGTGTGATCAGCCGCATTGACGAGCAAGACGGCATCCGGGTGCTGCGCTACCTCAAGGCGGACCCGGCCACCGACATGTCGTGCGTGGCCTGCCACAACGCCTACGAGAAGCGCCCCGACATCTTGGCCCGCCGCACGGCAGAGGGCGTGCCCCCCGGCAAGCAATGGAAGCAAAACGAGCTGTTGGGCGCCCTCTATGTCACGGTTCCGCTGGACAAGGCCGAGCTGGTCACCAAAAGCCACGTCACCGACGCCACCTTCTTTTTCGGCCTGATTCTGGTGGCCTCCGTAATTGCTATGTTGGCCTACAAAACCCGCACCGAGCGGGAGCTGCGCCATGCCAAGCGCGCAGCCGAGCAGGCCAATAACGCGAAAAGCGAGTTCCTGGCCAACATGAGCCACGAAATCCGTACGCCGATGATCGGCGTGATCGGCATGACTGAGCTCGCACTCGACACAGACCTCTCCCCCCAACAGCGCGACTACCTGACCACCGTCAAAGGCTCGGCGCAGACCCTGATGGTCATCCTGAACGACCTGCTTGATTTCTCCAAGATCGAAGCGGGCAAACTGCACATCGAGCACATCGATTTCTCAGTGCTTGAAACCCTCAACGACATCTTGCGCCCCCTTATCGCGCGGGCCGAGGCCAAGAACATCGCCTTTGAATACCTCTGGCCCACCAACTTACCCACCGTTCTGCGTGGCGACCCGGGCCGCATCCGTCAGGTGCTGAACAATCTGGTGGACAACGCCATCAAGTTCACCTCGGAGGGGCAGGTTCGCGTCACCCTTCGCTCCACTCGCTTGCCCAATGGGACAGTGGAGCTGCAGTTTGCGGTGAGCGACACCGGTATCGGCATGTCGGCAGCGACCCAAAAACACATTTTTGAGTCTTTCAGCCAGGCTGACGCTTCTACAACCCGGGGCTTTGGCGGCACTGGGTTGGGCTTGAGCATTTGCAAAAACCTCGTCGAGCTGATGGGCGGCGGCATCTGGGTCGAGAGCGCCCCCTCCATGGGCAGCACCTTCTATTTCACAGTGCCGCTGCAACCGGCCCAGCAGGGTCCGGCGGTGGTCTATACCCCGGAGGTTTCCGCACCGCCGGTGGCCAGTACCTCTGCAAAAACTGACCTCTCACCGGGGGGCGCGCCGTGGCGCATCCTGCTGGTAGAGGACCACCCCATTAACCAAAAACTGGCCATCACCCTCTTGAGCAAGTGGGGCTACGAGGTAGTACTCGCCGAAAACGGCCAAGAAGGTCTAGACCTGTTCAAAAGCAGCCGTTGGGACCTGATCCTGATGGACGTCCAGATGCCCGTCATGGGCGGCCTTGAGGCAACCCGCGCCATCCGCGCATGGGAGCGCCAGGAGCAGCGATCTCGCACCCCCATCATTGCCATGACCGCCAACGCGATGGACCGTGACCGCGCCGAATGCCTCGAAGCCGGCATGGATGAGCACCTCGCCAAGCCCTACAAGGTCGAAATGCTGCGCATCCTGCTTGCTCGCTTCTTGCTCCGCTCGGAGTAGCCTGTACCCGGGCTCGGGCTAAGTTCGCAGCCGAAGCGCTGTGTGCTTCAGAGCCCCAGTTGGATGGCCTTGTCCTTGGCAAACTTGGCCGCTTGCGGGCTCACAGAGCCCAAGCACACATAGACTGCAAAGTCCGCACCCAGCGCTTCTTTCTGGGCCACCAAGGCTTCGAGCGGCTCCACCCCGTGGGTGGCCGCTTTGTAGCGTTTGGCAGCGACCAGGGTGACCTGTCCTGCCTTTTCCAAACGGAAGTCGGCCGCACTCCCCGAGGCGTTGGCCCCCAAACGCGTCACGCTATATCCCTGCTTAACGAATTTGGCGTTTAACTCTGCGGAAAACTCTCGCCACGACAAGCCTGCCAAGCGCGCCGTCTCGGCCTCTACGGCTGCCGCAGACGGGGTGTTCCATTGCCGCTTGAGTGCCATTGCCGCGATCACCAGAAACGGGAACGTGCCGATGATGCCAAACACGACCAGGTCCTTGGGCATCAGAGCGGCGCACATGGCACTGATGACGCCTGCAATCAAAACGCTGTACCACCACGGGTTGCGCAGCAAGATCGCAAACAGTGAGTTGGGAGCCATTTTGTATTTCATCGGGGCGTTCTTCGGGAATGGAAACCCGCGATTAAACCGCATCGCGTAGAGACATCATGCGAGCTGCAGTCTCTAGGGGCTTCTGGACTGCTTGGTATCGGCTATCGCGGCCCCCAGCGTGGGGAGACCGCTCGCTGCCACTAGCCGCCTGCCATGCGCAGCCGGCGTGCGGCGTCTTCGGCGCGGGCGTCGTCAATCTCGCGCAGCACCGCCAGCATGTCCACATCGGCATGTTGGCGCTCGTAGCGGCCGGTGAGCGGGGTGTCGTTGCTCAACATGCCAGCCTGGTACAGGCTCCAGATCTCGGGGCCGTATTCGGTGCTTAGCAGCTCGGGCGCAAACTGCCCGAAAAAATCCCGCAGGTTGCCCACATCGCGCATCAGCATGCGCTGGGCGTGGTTGTTGCCCGCCGCGTCCACCGCCTGCGGCAGGTCAATGATGACCGGCACATCCACCCCGCCCGCTTCCACCCCGGTGTTCGCCAGCAAGATATTGAACTCCGACAAGTCCCCGTGCACCACCCCCGCGCACAACATGCGCACCACCTCGCCGATCAGCGTGGCGTGGTGGGTGAGGGCTTGTTCGGGCGTAAAGGCCACATCGTTCAGGCGTGGCGCGGCGTCGCCATGGGCGTCGGAGACCAGCTCCATGAGCAGCACACCATCGTGAAAGTTATAGGGCTGCGGCACCCGCACACCTGCTGCAGCCAGGCGGTAGAGCGCGTCTACCTCGGCGCTTTGCCAAGCGGCTTCTTGCTCCTGGCGGCCAAACTTGCTGCCCTTGGCCATGGCCCGGGCGGAGCGTGAGTTTTTGACCCTGCGGTTCTCTGTGTAGTCCACCGCTTGGCGAAAGCTGCGGTGGGTGGCCTCTTTGTAAATCTTGGCGCACAAGGTGTGCTCACCATTGCGCACCACAAACACCATGGCCTCTTTGCCGCTCATGAGCTGGCGCACCACAGTGTCGATGAGGCCTTCTTCCATGAGGGACTGGAGGCGGGGGGGAGCTTTCATCTACCGATTGTGACCGCCCCCGCCAAGCCCGCCTGAACCGTGCGGGCTGAAAGGCGCTTTAGCGCGAGGGCAGCGACCAGCCGGCCTGCTGGTTGTTCTTGTCGTTTTCGTAATCCCAGGTGCTGGCGCAGCGGTCGCAGCGCCAGCGGGTGATGGTCACCGGCTTGCCGCCGCGCTCTTCTTTCCAGTTTTGGGTTTGCACCAGTTCGGCGTGGCCGGGCGCACGGCGCCAGTTGCGTTGGATGCCGCGGCAGGGTTCGCAGAGTGCGGCTTCGCGGGCTTCGGCCGCGGCTTTGTATTTGTCAGTCATGTGCCCGATTGTCGCTGGCCTTGCGCCGGGTGCCAATGACAGCCGCCTGCACTGCAGGATAAATCTATGCAGATAAAAGCCTAAGCAAATGATTTAAATAGGTTTTATGGAAAATAAATCTATTCATATAATCATTCATGCCTGCCGCTAGCGACCTTTCCCACACCATCGTGCAAGCCTTGCGCCGCCAAGGCGGGGCGCTCAGCAGCGCCGAACTGCAAGCGGTGTTGCGGGTGAGTCAGCCCACGGTGTCGCGGGCGCTGGCGCCGCTGATCCAGTCGGGCGAGGTGCAAAAAGTGGGTGCCGCCCGCAAGCAACGCTACGTGCTGCCGCGCACCGTGCGCGATGTCGGCCGCAGTGTGCCGGTCATGCGCATCAACGCCCACGGCCAGCCCAGCCCGTTTGGCCGCATGGTGCCGCTCGCCAGTGGCGCCGTGTGGGTGGATGAAGAAGACGGCCTCAGCGCCCGCTTTGATGGCCTGCCCTGGTTTCTGGACGACATGCGCCCCCAAGGCTTCATGGGTCGCACCTTTGCAAGCACCCACCCCGAGCTGCAACTCGGCAACGACCCCCGCTTTTGGAGCGATGACGACGTCTTGCGCGCCCTCGCCCTGTGTGGCGACGACCTGCCCGGCAACCTCGTGGTGGGCGAAGCGGCGTTTGCCCGCTTCCACACCCTGCCGCAGCGCGCCAGCCGTGTGGCATCGCCTGCGGACTACCCGGCCTTGGCCGAGGCCGCCATGCAAGGCAGCATCGGCGGCTCATCCGCCGGCGGTGAGCAGCCCAAGTTCTGCACGATCGTGCAGGGCGATGTAGCCGCGCCCGGCACTGCAACGGGCGAAGGTGCCCGCCATGTGCTGGTCAAGTTTTCACCCGCAGGCGATGCCCCCACCGACCAGCGCACCCGCGATCTGCTGGTGTGCGAGCACCTGGCTTTGCAAACGCTGGCCAGCGCAGGCATTGCTGCGGCGGCCAGCCGCATCAGCACCGCGGCGGGCCGGGTGTTTCTCGAGGTCGAGCGCTTTGACCGCACACCCCTCGGCCCCACCAACCCGCTGGGGCTGGGCCGTATCGGCATGGTGTCGCTGATGGTGTACGACGCCGAATACGTCGGCGCCATGGACAACTGGGGCGCCACGGCCCACCGCATGCAAGAGCGCCAGCTGCTGCGCCCCGCCGACGCGCGCACCCTGCGCCTGCTCGAGGCCTTTGGCGTCTTGATTGCCAACACCGACCGGCACTACGGCAACATCTCTTTGCTGCTCGATGACGACGACTGGGTCTTGGCCCCCGCCTACGACATGCTCCCCATGCTCTACGCCCCGGTAGGCGGCGAGCTGGTGCCCCGCAATCTGGCCGACCGCCCCTTGCAGCCCACCGCCGCCATCCTGGCCGAATGGCCGCAAGCCCTGGCGCTGGCCCGCAGCTTTTGGAGTGCTGCCGCGCAAGACACCCGCATCTCGGGCGGCTTCAGGGCCATTTGCGCCGGCAAT
>DAINNP010000047.1:0-12270 GCA_036735785.1 Rhodoferax sp.
CAAAGCCATTGAGCCCGGGGATGGCCGCCAGCGGCAGCATGCCCCGGCGGGCGGCCAGATAGCCGCAGAGCACCAAGGCAAAAAAGGGGAAAGTCACTGTCAGGATTTGCAGCATGGGGGCCATTGTCGGGGAAATGCAGGTGCACCCCAGTCACCGGGCGGGCGAGTAGCGGCGAGCCGTTAAGATGGCCCGCTCTCTGCACGCTACACCTGCCCGCTCCATGTCCTCCCCTTCCGCCAACCACGGCATGAACCCCGCCCAGCAAGAGGCGGTGAACTACCTCCACGGGCCCTGCCTGGTGCTGGCCGGTGCGGGCTCGGGCAAAACGCGGGTGATCACCCACAAAATCGCCCGTCTGATCCAAATGGGCATGCCCGCCAACCGGATTGCGGCGATCACCTTTACCAACAAAGCGGCCGCGGAAATGCGGGAGCGCGCCAAGCACCTGATCGGCAAGGCGGCCAAGGATGTGGTGGTGTGCACCTTTCACGCGCTGGGCGTGCGCATGCTGCGGGAAGACGGCTCGGTGCTGGGCCTGAAACCCCAGTTCAGTATTCTGGACAGTGACGATGTGACCAGCATCATCAAAGATGCGGGCGGCACGATCGACACGGCTACCGCCCGCCAATGGCAGTGGACCATCAGCGCCTGGAAAGGCGCAGGCCTGAACAGCGAGCAGGCGCTTGCAGCCGCCGAAGACGACAACGAACGCATCATCGCCACCGCCATGGCGCGCTATGAAGAACGCTTGGTGGCCTACCAGAGTGTGGACTTTGACGACTTGATCAGTCTGCCGCTCAAGCTGCTGCGGGATTTTCCTGAAGTACGTGCACGCTGGCAAAACCTGTTGGGCCATGTGCTGGTGGATGAGTACCAGGACACCAACGCAACCCAATATGAGGTGCTGAAGTACCTGGTCGGAGAAAAAGCGCGCTTCACCGCGGTGGGGGATGACGACCAGTCCATCTACGGCTGGCGGGGTGCCACGCTGGACAACCTCAAGAAGCTGCCGGTGGACTTTCCCACCCTCAAGGTCATCAAGCTGGAGCAGAACTACCGCTCCACCAGCGCCATCCTGCGGGCCGCCAACAATGTGATCGGCCCCAACCCCAAGCTGTTTCCGAAAACCCTGTTCAGCGAACTCGGCGAGGGCGAACCGGTGCGGGTCGTGGACGCTGACAACGAGGAGCACGAGGCCGAACGTGCCGTTGCCCGGATACAGAGCCTGCGAGCGAACGGGATTGGTGGGGGCGTCCCAGACGCCCAGGGTAAGCAGTACAAAGAATTCCGCGACTTTGCGGTGCTCTACCGGGCCAACCACCAAGCCAAGCCATTCGAGAAAGCGCTGCGCAAGGCAGGCATCCCGTACAAAGTGTCGGGCGGACAAAGTTTTTTTGACCGTGCAGAAATCCGCGACCTGTGCGCTTGGTTCCGCCTATGGAGCAATAACGACGATGACCCCGCGTTTTTGCGGGCAGTCACCACGCCCAAACGCGGCATTGGCCACACCACCTTGGGCACCCTGGGGGTATTTGCCACCCAATACAAGTTGAGTCTGTTTGAGTCGCTGTTTTCGTCGTCACTCGCTAGTGTGCTGAGCGCCAAGGCACTGGGCAGCCTGCATGAGTTTGGCCGCTATATCAACGATCTGGAGTACCGTGCACGCCACACCGAAGGCGCCGAGGCGGCGCTGGCGTTCATCATGGATTGGCTCAAAGAGATCGGCTACGAAAAGCACCTCTACGACGGTGAAGACAGCGAGGGTGCAGCGTCTGCCAAGTGGAGCAACGTGATCGAGTTCTGCGAATGGATGGCCCAGCGCTGCGGCGGTCAAATTGACGATGCAGCGGGTGTAACCAACACACGCGAGATCAAAAACTTGCTCGAAGTCTCGCAGACCATCGCCCTGCTCTCGACCATCAGCGAGCGGGAAAAAGACCAGAACGTGGTGACGCTCTCCACGCTGCATGCCTCCAAAGGCCTCGAGTGGCCGCATGTGATGCTGGTCGGTGTGACCGAAGGCATGTTGCCCTTCAAGCTGGGGGACGGCGCAGACACTTTGGGTGGCTCTAGCCTGGACCATGAGTCTGCCAATGAAGACATCGCGGCCCGTCTGCAGGAAGAGCGCCGCCTGATGTACGTGGGCATTACTCGCGCCCAGCGCAGTTTGGCCGTGAGCTGGACCCGCCGCCGCAAAAAGGGCCGTGAAATGGTTGCCGCATTACCCAGCCGGTTTATCGCCGAGATGGCACTGGACTCTGCGACCGCGAAAGAAGACCCGCGCGAAAAACTGCGTGCTCTGCGCGCAGAGTTCGCCGCCAAAGCCCTTGCCACAGCCGCCAGTGCGGCCGAAAAACCATGAAGAATCGCAAACGCCTCGCTGTTTGTCTGCTCGTACTATCCTCTTTCTCAGCGGCTGGCCATGCGCAAAAAAAGCCTGAACCGGCCACGGCCGGCGCTTTGCTGGTGGAGTCTGTGGCGCCTGTCGAGACCCCGGTGCCCCTAGAGGTGGTGAGCTGCAAAAACCCCTCTGCAACGCCGCTATCGCGCTTCTGGGAGCTGGAACCCGCCAGCGACTGCGGCACCTTCGGCTTGAGAGGGTATCGGCCAGTGAGTCTTGCAGTGATCGGCTCCGACAGCGTCAATACGGCACCCAGCTCGCCGGCGAGCGGACATACGAGTACCTTTCAGGCCTACACCAAGACCGAAACGCGTATCAACCTCTCGGTGCGGACCAAAGTGGCGCAGGGCCTGCTGACTGGCGGCGACCCCAACCGCTTGGATTCGTTGTGGTTTGCGTACAGCCAGCAGTCGTATTGGCAGCTTTTCAATGCGGAGTTGTCGCGCCCTTTCCGCTCCACGGACCATGAGCCCGAGTTGATTTATGTTTTTCCGATCGCCTCGGCCCTGCCTTCCGGCTGGCGCTTGCGCTACGGCGGTATCGGCGTAAACCACCAGAGCAATGGCCAAAGCTTGCCCCTCTCGCGGAGCTGGAACCGGATCATCGGGCGAGCGGGATTGGAGTTAGGCGATCAAATCTCGATCACCGGTGCGCTGTGGCAACGCATTCCGGAAGACAGTGCCAGCGATGACAACCCCGACATCGTGGACCGTATCGGTCGCGCAGAGGTCTCTGCCGTCTGGAACGTAAACCCGCAAAACTCGTTGACGCTGACCGTTCGCCATTCCCTGCAATCGAGCGACAGTGGGTCCTTGCGTTTTGCCTGGTTCAAAAAAATCGGGAGTGCGGCGGACAACTCCAACCGGAGTAGCCTGCGCTTGCACACCGAGCTGTTCACCGGTTACGGTGACTCGTTGATGGACTACAACCGCCAGCGTACGGTACTGAGCGTGGGACTGACCTTGCTCGATTGGTGAAGTCGGTCAGCGCAATCCACTCAAACCGGAGTGAATGGATGGTGCAAAACCGGAGTCAACCGGTGGCTTCGACGGTCCGAAGAGCACGTCATGCAAGTCTGCCAGTTGCAACATGGCTTCTACCGCTTCGGGCTTGAATCCAATGCGCGCCTTTCCCATGCCGTCACCACCGCTCATAATGAGTTGGTTGATGTAGGCGCTGCACTCCTTGTAGCCCCACAGGGTGCGGATTGTTTGGGCAATCCGGTGGTGGTGCAGCTCGACCCGCTCCAGAGCTTCTGCAGCAAGTACTTCAGGTTCTTTTTCGTCAAGCCCCATCGGGCGGGTTGGGGAATCATCAAAATCCAAAGCACGATGGGCCGGATAGAGTCCGGGCATGCGGTGTTGCGCCGCGCTACCGTTCGGACGTGTATTGCCCGCAGCATCCAGCATGCTGTGTTGGGAATCCTGCGCAGCCAAGGCGTTGTCCCACAAACTCCAGGAAGTTTCAGGATCATCCTCAACTACTTCGAGCCCCCTGGAGTCTTGGGCCTCAGATCGCTGGGCCCCTCCGGACGCACTTTTGCCGAAAATTTTGCTGAACATGTGGAACCCCGGTTTGTTTTTGTATCTGTGAAGCGTGGCTTTTTGCCTGTATCGCTTCCCCACTCCCGCCGCGCGCTGGAACCCACTCACACGGCATCTAAAGGTTAAACCCTTCGTTGCAACAAGACAAGTGCCCATAGGAACTAGTCCCCGCCCGGCGAGGGGCAACTCGTACCGACAAAGAAAAAGCGGCACTTCCATTACAGAAGTGCCGCTTTAATTCTGGTGGCCTGGGGCGGAATCGAACCACCGACACAAGGATTTTCAATCCTCTGCTCTACCGACTGAGCTACCGGGCCTAAGCCTTGAATTATAGCATTAAATTCAGGCGTTATTTCGTTTGCCCCGAGAAAGATCGACTCCGAGTTGTTTCAACTTGCGATAAAGGTGCGTTCTTTCCAGCCCTGTCCTCTCCGCAACTCGGGTCATGGAGCCATTTTCTTTCAACAAATGGTATTCGAAATAGGCCTTCTCAAACTCATCGCGCGCTTCGCGCAATGGTTTGTCCAATTCGAAGTCCTGATGTGCCTGTGGGCCCGTTTCAACGAAACTAACGACGGACTGTGGCTCAATCGTCACGGGCTCAGGCAGCGCACTATGTTCAACGGGAATGGGCGCAGCTTTGCGCACCGCTCCGCGTGTAAGCCCTTGCTCGACCGCCTTCAAGAGTTTTTGCAGGGTAACGGGCTTCTCGAGGAACGCGAGTGCGCCGATTTTGGTGGCTTCCACTGCGGTGTCAATGGTTGCGTGCCCGCTCATCATGATGACTGGCATCGTGAGCGCGCCTGTAGAGGCCCACTCCTTGAGCAGAGTGACACCATCGGTGTCGGGCATCCAGATGTCCAGCAAAACCAGATCCGGACGCTCCCGCAGACGCGCTGCACGGGCTTGCGCAGCATTTTCGGCGAGTTCTACCGTGTGTCCTTCATCGTTAAGGATTTCGGAAAGAAGCTCACGGATGCCGTGTTCGTCATCCACTACCAAAATATTCGCCATATCGCTTGCGCTGTCCCTTGTGAAACCCGTTCAGCGCTTAAGCCGCTACGTCGGGTGCAATAGCCAATGATAACGACACTTGCGCACCCAAGATAACGCCGTCTTTCTGGATGTTGCCAATGTCGATCCGAGAGCCATGCTCGTCAGAGATCTTTTTCACCACTGCAAGACCCAGGCCAGTTCCGCGGGTCTTGGTTGTGACATAGGGTTCGAACGCCCTTTTCAATATATTCTCAGAAAACCCGTCACCTTGATCGCGGACAGACAGGCGAACCCTGCGATTGGTGGATTGCCATTGGGTACGAATGGTCACGGTGCGCAAGGTTTCACGTGGGGTGGCCGCAGACAGGCAGGCGTCTTGTGCATTTTGCAATAGGTTATGAATGACCTGTCGAAGTTGCTCGGCATCGCCCAATATGGATGGGCACTCGGGATCGAGCTCCAGAAGCACTGGCACTTTGGCGTTGTCCAGGTCATACAGTTGGAGCACATTTTTCACGAGGCTATTGAGCTGCAACGGCTTCAGTTCAGCCGCCGGCAATCGGGCATAGTCGCGAAACTCGTTGACCAGCCGCTTCATTGAGTCAACCTGATCCACAATGGTTTTGACGGATTTGAGGAGGATGGCATGCTCTGGTGCGTCGAGCTTACCGGTCAGTCTTTTTTCGAGGCGCTCTGCAGAAAGCTGAATGGGCGTTAACGGATTTTTGATTTCATGAGCCAAGCGGCGAGCTACCTCACCCCAAGCCTGGGCTCGCTGGGCTGAAACAATTTCCGTTATGTCATCAAATACCAATAGTTGATGGTGCGACGGAAGCTCTGCACCACGCGCGACCAGCGTTACAGGCCCTTCGAAGGGGCTGTTAGTGGTGGACACCGATCCCGGCAACTCAAATGGCTGCTGCCAATGGTCCATCGCCTGGTCGCGATTGCCTTCAACCAGAATATCGAACTGCTTTTTTGCGCCTGCACCAAACAGCTCCAAGCCCTCGATCTCCGACAGGCGCTGGCCCTCAAAGTGGATCAGGTCTTTCTTCAAGATGCGTGAAGCTCCCGGGTTGGAGCTAACGATGGCACCAGAAGGATCCAAAACAATCACGCCTGATGTAAGGTTATCCAGGATCGTTTGCAGATGTGCGCGGGCTGAATTCACTTGCGACATGCTGACCTCGACGGCTTGCCGAGCCTCGGAAAGCTGTTGCGTCATCGAAGCAAAGGCCCGTGTCAGCCCGCCCAATTCATCACGCCCTTGCAAAGCCAATTTGGGCGTCAAATCACCCGCAGCTACTTGATTCACCCCCTCGGTTAACAACAACAGAGGGCGAGCAATTTGATTGCCCAGGACGACAGCAAGAAGAATGGCGGCGAATATCGCCAAAAACAAGCTCAAGGTAAGCGTTCCGATATACATCCGCTTTAAGCCTTCCCGGCCCAGCGCACGCTCCTGATACTCACGGTTTGCACGATCAACTGCGAGAGCGTTACTCACAAGACTAGTGGGAAGCGCCTTTGTCACCAGCATGTAACGCGCTTCGGATGCCAACCCCAGGTTCGGGTTGGATATAGGCACCAATGCCTTTATCCGGGCGCCTGTCATCCCGTCGATCGCGGCATCGTCCAGGCCCTCGACCCAAGCTAGGGAACGCTGCTGTCTGGCACTGCGAAATTGACTATTTGTCGGCCTATCCGGACTCAGTTGGAACTTGGATTGGCCTGAGCTGGCGATCAATGCGCCGTAACCACTCCATATCGTGATGTCTGTCGCACCTAACTGGTCCAGTAACTTTTCTGCAATCAAGCCTGAAGCGGTTTCCGGATTCTCAGCGAGTAGCCCGGCCGCAACTTTGGACTTCCCGGCGAGGTCGACGGTCAGCGTATCCAGGGTCACCCGTCCCAAGTTCAAACCCGCTTCAAGCGCGCCCTCTACTTTGACATCAAACCAGGTTTCGATGGAACGTGACACGAATTGGTAAGAAACTACATAAATCAGCAGTCCGGGGGCTACACCCACTAAAGCGAATATGGTGGCCAACTTCAATAGGAGCTTGCTCCCGAAGCGCCCCTGCCGAAGCCGGGTGAAGAGCCGGTAACTCACCCACGTGATTGCCCCCACCAGAAGACTCGCAACTACCACATTCACCATGAAGAGCGTTTGGTAGCTGCTTTCGTAAAGTTCGCGATTGTTGGTGGCCTGCGTCAGGAGATACAGCAAAGTGAGGCCGATCAGCACCATGACGGTCGACCCAATGGCAATGGCCCGGCGCATGGGACGCGATGTGTGCTGAACTTTGGACGGGTCAGCGTTGTCAACCCGTTGCATATCACTCACTTGGCGAGCTCCGGCAACAAGGGCTGCGAGCGTAGGACAGTAATGTCCCAATCAGTTTGCCCCAATAGCCCTATCTGGAACGGACGCGGCAGTTGGCTCACGTCCAAGTGAAACCGAAAATCTAATCGATAGCGGCCAGTTGGCTCCAACTCACCAGGCCCAGCAATTCTCCAGCGGCTGATTTTCTTTACCGAAGACATCGCTGCAGTCAAAGTGTCATAGGACTGACTCAGTGCCAAGCCCTGACCAGCAGTACTTGAGGGACCTGCACTGATACTCACACGCCACCGTCTGGTCAGCGGCTGATAAGCGAGCTTATAGTGCCTGGAGACTGCGGAGAGCGATTTGTCATACCAGTACCAGCGCTCTCTAAGCACGTCGGCTTCCGCTCGAAAATACACGGGGATGCCCCGCAGCAGGGCATCCTCTACGGAAGATGAGAGCTCGAATTGCACTTGTGCGTTGAGTACAACTTCTTCAGCGTAGCGCTCCACTTCAAATTGGGTGACTTCAACTTGCGTTTGTGCAAAGCAAGGCCACAGCGCGGAGACAAGCAGCAGCGCGCACAGTCTGTGCAGGAGCTTTTCAAACCCTCGTCTTTTCGAACAGTGCATAAAAGAAGCCGTCATGGTCACCGATTTGATTGTCGGCCATGACGGATGGAGTGGGCACAGCAGCGGGAATTAAATGACCCGGAGACTGCAGAAGGCGAGCGTCCTTGTTGTTATCTAGAAACGCTTTGACTTGCTCATCCCCCTCAGCTCTGAAAATGGAGCAGGTGCAGTACAGCAGGCGCCCCCCCTCTTTCACCAAGGGCCATAGTCCCTTGAGGATCCGTCGCTGCTCTGCGGCAAGCTGTGCCACATCGGTGGGTCGGCGCAGCCAACGTATGTCCGGGTGCCGCCGAACAATGCCCGAAGCGGTACAAGGAGCATCCAACAAAATGTAGTCGAACGGGCGTCCATCCCACCAAGTGGAAGGCTCAGCGGCATCAGCGCAGAGGACAGTCGCCGAAAGGCCAAGACGTGCTAAGGTTTGCTCAATCCGCTGCGCCCGGACTGGATCGATTTCCAAAGCCAGGACGTCTGCCTCGACCAACTCCAGAAGGTGAGCGGTTTTACCGCCGGGAGCTGCACATGCGTCAAGGATTCGTGGCTTCTGCTCAGGGGTAGCGGCCTCAAGCAGAAGTGTCCCCGCAACTTGTGCGGCGCCGTCCTGCACAGACACCCACCCCTCTTGAAAACCGGGCAGCTGAGTAACTGCGACTGGCTTTGCCAGTTCGATGCATGACCCATAAGCTTTGCTTACTTCGATGCCCACTGTTTGCAGAGATAGTGCGTAGTCGGTACCTGAAGTCTTGCGGATGTTTACGCGCAAGGTCATTGGTGGATGCCGATTTGCTGCGGTTAAAACCGACTCCCACTGGCTGGGATGGTCCTGCTGTACTTTTTTTATCCACCAGAGCGGATGATTCCAACGGGCTTCCAAGCGCTTGTTAGCTTCCGCAAGGAACTGGGGGGCCTCTCTCAAATACCGGCGTAAACACGCATTAATAAAGTTAGCCTGCGATCGTGTCCGAGGGCATTGTTTTGCGGCCTCGACTGTTTGATTTACCAAGGTAAAGGCATCGTAACTGGAGTCAGTATCGTCAGAGAGAAAGCCCAACGCGAGGCACAACAAAGCATCCGTGTGCGGTGCCGGCGGTTTGTTTGCCAGCAGTGAGCGAATCGCAGTGGATCTTCCTTGATTTCTCCACGCATGAAAAGCCAGAGCTTGAACAGCTCCACGCAAGTGAGGAGGGACCGCCTCCATCGCAGCGCTACCCGATTGACCGCTCAAAACCTGCAAGAGGACATCCACAGTCGCCCTCAATTGGCGCCACAGCTCGGGCGACCTTTCTATCTCACTCATTTGAACCCTAACAATGAACTGACTTTGAAACCGAAGAAAGGTGCGACCCAACGAGCAGGCAGCTCGCTCACCGCTTCGTTGTAGTCGCGCAGTATCGCGTTCAAAGCATCAGTAATTACGATAGCCTTCGCTGTACTCGCCTCCCAGTCGAGGCGAAATGAATCCGGCACACAAGGCCCTGCCAAATCGGCCGGAGCAGAGACCCAGGCGTTCCACGCTGCCATTACCTGCCTCCAGCTCTCCGCCCGCTGTTGCTGCGCTTCATTATCTAGCCGGTCTTTTCGAGAGGCCGCCCAGACTTCCTCCATGAAGCCCAGCGCTTGCCCCAATTGCGCACGGTTTTCGTCCAACACGTAGCCGGATACATCTGCAGGATATTCAGCCAAGCGAAGATGCAAAGGCAGTACCCCCGACACGATCTGCTTCTCGAGAGAACTCAGTATCGCAAGCACGCGTGCACGCAGCCGCATCAGACGATTGTGCACGCCGACCAACCAAAACAATGCACAGGCACACAGTAGCCACACATAAAGCGTCTGTCCCATTTCCTGTCCCGTCTTTGCGTTATGACCCTGCAAAAAAAACGCCCCAAGTTGAGTGCAACCTGGGGCGTTTTCATTCAGACGTGTAGATTACACGGCAGGAGTATCGTCCACACCCGCGACGTCTTCTGTCAAGTCAGCGGTGCCTGCGAGTTCAGCGGCCTCAGCTTCAGCAATAGCACGACGCTCGGCGTCATCCATGGACTCACGGACTTTACGTGCTTCGTGATAAGCCAAGCCAGTACCAGCAGGAATCAAGCGACCAACGATCACGTTTTCCTTCAGTCCGCGCAGCTCGTCGCGCTTGCCCATGATGGCAGCTTCGGTCAGCACACGGGTAGTTTCCTGGAACGAAGCCGCAGAAATGAAACTGTCTGTCGACAACGATGCCTTGGTAATACCCAAAAGCAAGTTGGTGAAGGTCGCAGGGATTTTGCCCTCACCACGCAAAGCGTCGTTGGTGTTGAGCATTTCAGAGCGCTCCACCTGCTCGCCATTGATGTAGCCGGAATCGCCAGCGTTTTCCACGACGACACGACGCAACATCTGACGAACAATCACTTCGATGTGCTTGTCGTTGATCTTCACGCCTTGCAAACGGTAAACGTCTTGCACTTCGTCCACGATGTAACGTGCCAACTCTTCAGAACCCAACAAGCGCAGAATGTCTTGCGGATCGGCTGGGCCGTCCACCACCGACTCACCCTTGTTGACCACCTGGCCTTCGTGCACCAAGATGTTCTTTTCCTTGGGCACGAGCTCTTCCCAGACCTTGCCTTCTGGATCGGTGATTTGCAAGCGGACCTTGCCTTTGGTTTCTTTACCGAAGGACACGGTACCGGTCACTTCAGCCAAGACACCCTTGTCTTTGGGTGAACGTGCTTCAAACAGTTCGGCCACGCGTGGCAGACCACCGGTAATGTCGCGGGTCTTTTGACCTTCGATAGGAATACGGGCCAGCACTTCACCAGGGCCCACGTCCTGACCGTCACGCACCTGAACCAACGATCCCACAGGGAAACCGATAGTCACGGAGTGGTCGGTTCCAGGAATCTTCACTTCGTGACCCGATGCATCGATCAGCTTCACTTGTGGACGCACCACCTTGGCAGCGCCGCGGCGCTTGGGGTCAATAACCACCAAAGTCGACAAGCCTGTTACCTCATCCACCTGCTTCGCAACGGTCAGGCCTTCTTCGACGTTTTCGAAATGAGCCTTACCAGCGAATTCGGTAATGATGGGGCGTGTCAAAGGATCCCAGTTCGCCAAAATTGCGCCTGCCTTGATGGATTGATCCACCTTGACAGTCAACACGGCACCATAAGGAACCTTGTGGCGTTCGCGCTCACGGCCATGCTCATCGTGAATGATGATTTCGCCGGAACGAGCAATCACCACCAACTCGCCCTTGCTGTTGGTCACATAGCGCATCGTGGCGTTGAAGCCGATATTGCCGTTGGATTTGGCTTCGACGCTGGAAGCAATCGCCGCACGAGATGCCGCACCACCGATGTGGAAGGTACGCATGGTCAGCTGAGTACCGGGTTCACCGATGGACTGCGCTGCGATCACGCCGACCGCTTCGCCGCCGTTGATCAAACCACCGCGACCCAAGTCACGTCCATAGCACTTGGCACAGATACCAAAGCGAGTTTCACATGTCAGAGCGGTGCGGACCTTGACTTCGTCGACGCCAGCAGCTTCCAGCATTTCGATTTCGTCTTCGTCCAGCATGGAGCCCGCGGGCAACAGCACGCCACGTGTTTCAGGGTGCAAGACATCATCCGCTGCGGTACGACCGAGAATACGGTCGCGCAGGGATTCAATCACTTCACCGCCTTCAACAATGGCGCGCATCAGGTAACCACCGTGTGTGCCGCAGTCTTGTTCGGTCACAACCAGATCCTGGGTCACATCGACCAAACGACGTGTCAGGTAACCGGAGTTCGCTGTCTTCAACGCGGTATCGGCCAGACCCTTACGGGCACCGTGGGTGGAGATGAAGTACTCCAACACGTTCAGACCTTCGCGGAAGTTCGCGGTAATAGGCGTTTCAATAATGGAGCCATCAGGCTTGGCCATCAGACCCCGCATACCGGCCACCTGACGGATCTGGGCAGCAGAGCCGCGGGCACCGGAGTCGGCCATCATGTAGATGGAGTTGAAGGATTCCTGTTGTACCTGGTTGCCATGGCGATCGGTCACCAATTCCTTGGACAACTTGGCCATCATCACCTTGGACACTTCGTCACCCGACTTGCCCCAGATATCCACCACCTTGTTGTAGCGCTCTCCGGAAGTCACCAGACCGGACACATACTGCTGTTCGATCTCTTTCACTTCCTTCTGGGCGCGACCGATGATGTCGTGCTTTTCCTGTGGCACCAACATGTCGTCGATACAGATGGAAATACCTGCCTTCGTTGCCAAACGGAAACCGCTTTGCAGCAGCTTGTCGGCAAACACCACGGTTTCCTTCAGTCCGCACTTGCGGAAGGACACGTTGATGAGCTTGGAAATTTCCTTCT
>DAINNP010000048.1:0-12246 GCA_036735785.1 Rhodoferax sp.
ACATTGCAGGCCGCACCGAGACCCTGAACTGGTTGTTCTGGCAGATGGGCAGTGCGCCTTACCTGGGCGGCGGCTTCGGGCACTTTTACGCCTATGCGCCCACCAAGATTGAATACGCCATAGGCCGCTTTGCGATGGAGGTGAAACGCGAACTCGATGTGCTGGACCGGCGCCTGGCCGAGCACGAATACCTGGCGGGCAGCGAGTACACCATTGCCGATATGGCAGTCTTCCCGTGGTACGGCGGGTTGGTCAAGGGCTGGGCTTACGGCGCTGCCGAGTTCTTGAGCGTGCACGAATACCAACACGTGCAGCGCTGGGCAGACCAGCTCTACAGCCGCCCGGCCGTGAAGCGCGGCCGCATGGTGAACAAGGTGACCGGCGAACCGTCTGAACAAGTGCGAGAGCGCCACGACGCCAGCGACTTCGACGGCAAGTCCCTGGCCTGAAGCCACTGGAGGGTGCGCACTTTGGTGTTTGGTTTACAGATATGCCGGTGGAGTTTGGCCGGTTCATGAGCCGCCCTACCTGCCCCCACTGTTTGCGCCCGCAAGCCACTTGCCTGTGTCATTTGGTGGTGCCTACAACGAGTGCTTGCGAGCTGCTGATACTGCAGCACCCGCTAGAGGTGCATCACGCCAAAAACACCGCCCGCCTCTTGCACCTGAGCGTGCCCGGGAGCCGCATTGTGGTGGGCGAGGCGTTCGACGGAGCCTCGCTCCAAGTCCTGATGCCCACGCCGCGTACCACGGTGCTGCTGTACCCGCCCACGGTGTATGAAGGACACGCAACTCCGGCGCCACTGCCGCCCGCGCAATTGCAGGACCCCGGGAAGCTGCGCCTGGTGGTGCTGGACGCCACTTGGCGCAAGAGCCGGAAAATGCTGCACCTCAGCCCCGCCTTGCAAGGGTTGCCACGGCTTGTTCTGGACGGCACGCGGCAAAGCCGGTATGCCATCCGCAAAGCACACGCGGAGGGACAGCTCTCCACCCTTGAAGCCACTTGCGCTGGGCTGGCCCAACTCGAAGGTAACGAGGCCCGGTGGGAGCCGCTGTTACATGCCTTCGACAGCTTTGTAGCTGGACAACTTCAATTCAGAGAAAAACCGGCGTGAGCACCCATAAATATTGGCTGAATCGCTATTTAATCAGGAGCATTTGCCCGACGTATGTAGCCAAACCATAGGCCGGTCGCTACCGGCAGGGACAACAGCACCCCCGCCAGAATGTCACCGGCACCTCCATCACTGAATAGCGCAGAGACCAAGCCCACGGTGGTAACGAATGCCAGCCACAGCGGCGCCCCCCATGTTGCCCCCCACCGCCGGTTGCGCTTAGGTGCCATGGGGTGCCTCCGGCGGGGCTGCCACCACCTGACTCTTGTCAACGGTCGCGTTGTTTTTGCGGAGCCATAGATACAAGCCACTACCCAGAACGATGATGGACGCAATATCGAGCAGCGCCCACAGTATCTGCATGGGCATGCCACCGTAATCCCCGAAATGAAGGGGCTGAGAAATGAGCAGCGCAGTCAAGTACCACGGCAGTTTCGGTGCTGCAGTGATGTGCGCGGATTTTGCATCTACCAGTACGGGCTGTAGCAACTTGGAGGTGAGTGGCGCGTTGCCTCGCAGGTAGACCGTGTGATGGGTCGGGCTGGAATACGCCGTGCCCGGGAATGCAATAAACGAGAGCGTGGAGTCCGTCACCAAGGCCTGCGCCACGTCCAGCGTTCGCTGCACCGGGGCACGCTCAGCCAGGGGAACCACCGGCTGCCCTTTGTAGGGAGCCAATATGGCGCTGAGCTGATCGTACTGCCAGTACTTGATCAGCAGGTCTGCCCACGTATTGATCATGCCTGTAGCGCCCACCGTGAACAGCCACACCAGTGTCACGATGCCCAGTAGGTTGTGCAGGTCAAGCCACTTGAGCCGGGCTTTGCGCTCGCGGCGCACTGTCCCGAACTCCAGTTTGCGCATAAAGGGGCTGTACAGCACGACACCACTGACGATGGCGACCAGCATTAATAGACCCATGAACCCTAGAAACAGCATGCCGGGCAGACCTGCAAACAGGTCCACATGCAGCTTGAACATGACCCACATAAAGCCTTCGTCAAATCGGGGCTTGGCAAGTACAGCGCCCGTCCGGCCATCTACTGCGACAGACCGGAAGTCGTCGGTAGGCTCAGGGCTTGGTGTCAAGGTGACAAACCAGATAGCGTCGTCATCTTCATCCAGCGAAACATACTGAACCACCCGCTCCGGATGCTGAGCGCGGGCGACTTCAAGTACGCGGTCTAGGCTGATGCGGGGAGTGTCTGCCGGCATGGCCGGCGCTTCCACTTCCGTGCCTAGCAAATGTCCGATTTCATGGTGAAAAATCAAGGGCAAGCCCGTGATGCAGAGCAACAACATGAAGACGGTGCAGACCAGACTGCTCCACTTGTGGACCCACGACCAGGTCTTGATGGTCTTGCTTTGCATAGCCGGCTTAGAACTTGTACTTCAGGGTCAGGGTCGTGCTTCGGGGTGCACCGTAGGTGAGCTGGTTGTACGCATCGAACATGGCGAAGTACGTGGTGTCAAACACGTTATTGATGTTGATCTGTCCCGACAATTTTTTGCTGAAGTCATAGCGCGCCATCAGGTTGACCAGGGAGAACGCCCCTTGCTCAATTCTTTCTTTTACGCCTGACGGGTTGGATGCAACTGTGTAGGTACTCCCTTGCCAGTTCACACCACCGCCGATGGTCAAGCCGCCCCAGGCACCCGGCATGCGGTAGCTGCTGAACAGGCGGAACACACTGCGCGGGTTGATCGTGTTGACGTCAGCACCGGTAGCGTCTTTGATCGTGAACTGCGTGTATCCGGCACTCAGGTTCCAGCCGGCTGAGAGTTCACCCGCCAGCTCCAGCTCGAAGCCTTCACTGGTGGCGCCTTTGGAGGCACGGTAGGCCGTTTCTGCAGGGCTGGTGGAGGGAATGTTTTGGCCGGTACTTTGGGCCAGGTTGTCTTGCACGATCTGGAACACCGCAGCCGACGCATTCACCCGGCCATCCAGAAACTCGCCCTTGACGCCCAGCTCGGTGCTTTTGCCCAAAATAGGGTCAAGGTATTTTCCGTTGATGTCCCGCTTTTGTTGCGGCTGGAAGATGTCGGTATAGCTCCCGTACACCGAGTAGTTCCCGTTCAGGTCGTACACCAAGCCTGCGTATGGTGTGACTGCCTGATCGACTGTCATTGAAAACGGATTGGTGGTGGCAGTGTCCCCGGTACGCTGGTAGTTGTTGACCCGCGCACCCAGCACAAGCTTGAGGGGGTCGCTCACATTGAAGCGTGCTGCGCTGTAGACCGCATCTTGTTTGACCGTGCCCATGCTGTAGTAAGCGAGTGCCCCCCATACGGGCTCTGCAATCGATCCGTCCCAAACATTGAAATTGGACGCCGAACCGCCTGATGCAGATCGACTCTGCGCACTGAAGTCCTGCTTGGACTGGACATAGCCCACTGCCACTTCATGGGTCCGCCCCAGCAACTTCACAGGGCCGCTGGCCTGCAGGCTGATATCTTCCTGCTTGGTTTTCACCTTGTAGGATCCGGGCCAGGTCGACAAGCCCAAGCCTGTGCTCGCGCTTGGGTTTCCGTACATATACAAGAGATACGAATCCGCATCACGGTCGCCGTTGGTGTAGCTCGCTTTGAGCTTCCAATCGTTGGCCAAGGTATGTTCGAGATTGACATATTGGGTGTCGTAGCTCGTGTCATACCGGGTCCAGTCCGCCGCGGTTGTTTTAGACCGGTCCCAGTTTGTGCGGGCCCCGTTGCTGAACCACACGGGGAGTCCACCCCACATGGAGCCCTTGGGCGCATTCGCCTGGCGGCTCACACCGGCAGCAAGCAGTGTGTTTTTATTCAAATCGGCTTCCACGGCGACGAGCACGCTCTGGCTCTTGTTGCTCATATCGTCAACCCATGTGTCACCCTGGGAGTGCTCTGCAACCACACGGCCGCGGAACGTTTTAGCTTCATTCAATGGCGTGGAGACATCGGCCATGACACGGCGTTGGTTCCAGGTGCCCACTCCCACCTCCACACTACCCGCCAGCTCTTTGCTACTGGCGCGTTTGCGCACCATGTTGATGGCGGCGGAGGGGTCACCCGCACCGGTGGCAAGTCCGGTAGATCCACGGACCACTTCAATTCGATCGAACAGCGACATGCTGGTCATGAGCTCACCGGAGCTCCAGGCTTGATCCCATGTGGTGGGAACTCCATCAATCATCAAGGTGTTGATGTCAAAGCCCCGTGCGCTGAACTGCCCGCGGTGCGTTTCGTACTGCCGCACGGATACCCCGGTAGTGTTATTCACCACATCCGCAATACTTTGCAAGCCTTGGTCCTGAATGCGCTGTTGCGTGACCACTGAGACCGATTGGGGTGTGTCACGAAGTGACATGGTCAGCGGGGTTGCCGTCTTGGCTTTACCGTTGGTATAGGAGCCCGTTCCTTCAGTGGCCTCAGGCCCTGCATCGCGATCCTGCGCCTGGATTACCACGGTGGACAACACTGGAACGGCGTCCTGTGCTGGTTGTGCCTGTGCCAGACCCGTCATGGCCGCTGCTACGCACAAACCGAGTGGAATGACTTTGAATCGTTGAGGGGGCGCGAATGCCGGTTTGCCTGCTGCTGCTTGTGATGCCATGTGTTGCCTGCTGAGTAATGTCCAACGAAATCGCTGGCTCTCCGCAAGGCAAACCGCGTGAGCGGGATGGGGAATGGCTGGCTACTGAAAATCTAATTGTAAATCATTCTCATTAAGAAGTGCGTTTTTCTAACAAACGGAGCAAGCGCTACTCTTTCGCACGCATGAACTTGAAAATCAGGATCCAGAAACTCAAAATCATGCTGGCTACCGGAAACTGCAAGGCTGTAGGCATCAGATAAATCACCATGACACCCGGAATCCAGACACACCAGAGTGCCACCAGCACAGGCAGATAGTGGCTACGCAAAAAATCCAGCGACACCACGCGCACCCAACTACGTGACCTGAAACCATCGTCCCGCCAAGCAAGCATGGCGATGACGGTAAAGTTGGTCACTGGCGAGTACACAAACTGGTCAAGCAACATTTTTTTAACAATAGTCTGTAAGTCATTGGCGTCACCAAACAAAGAAACCTGTAATGCGTAGAAAAGGTCAACGGTAATGCCAATGCACCCGAAAACCAGTCCCGCATAAGCCATGTCCACCACGGCACGTCGGGTCCAGCGCTGGCGAAGCACCAGGTGGCTCAGCACCTCCGGAACCAACACCGCAAACACCACATACGACAGAAACGCCGCAATGAATCCCCCCGCCTGCTTATAGGCGCCCCACTGCGCCAGCCCTGTAGCAACGGCGGGGATAGTGGCATTGCCCAGCAACAACGCTGCCAACATGCACCACAGCACAAACCCGGGTCGCATATTGGCGACTATCGCCATGCGCACCTGCTGAAACACCGGCAGCTGCGTGCTCGTCATGCGGCGGCAGCGTCCGCCAAAGCCAATTCAGCCATCTTCACCGCGCCTTCAAAACTGCGGGCTCCACCAATAAACAGGTTCAGGTGGCAAAACACGCTGTCCGCCACGCCGTTCACCGCGGCCAACTCGCCATCGCGCAGGCCGGCCCAACTTGCCGGTAGGTCCATGCGAGCGGTAAACGAGCCAGCTTCAACCGGCACGGTTTTAATTTGGTACTGATCCCCATCGGAGTCGGGGTAAATCACGAACATCACCTCGGGCATTTCATTCAGCACCACATGCGTCCAAGGCATGCCGCCCTCTTGCAGGTGCAGCACCCGTCCGCCCAACAGGCGCGGCGCCTGGCGCACGGTGTCCATAGCGCGCAGCTGGGCTACTTTTTTGCTGATGGCGTGGTCCAGGAACTTGCGGGTGATCGCAATCGCTTCGCGGAAGCGGGTTTCCAGCAGCTGGGCCTTGGCCGCATGGTCCAGGCCCTTTTCTTCGAGCCAATGGGTGTTGAGTTGGGCGATCAGGCTGGAGAGGCCGAAGATGCCGGGCGACACGTCGCCCTGGCCGGTGTCCACAATGTCGAGGTACTGCACCAACGAGTGGTCGATGGAGCGCACGATCTGCTCGATCGCAGCCGCATCCAGCGCGTGGCCCTGAGCGGTACACCAAGCCTGCACATAGGCGGTGCCGTACTGGGACCACACCAAGCCCGCGCTGGCATAGCCCACGCCGGGTAGGGTGTTGCCATCCACCAATTGGGCCGCGCGGGCGCCATCGAATCCGCGTTGGTGGTGGTCGAAACGGCCCTTGGCGGCATCCCACACGCCCCCCACATCGACCGCGAAATCAGCCGCGTCGATCAGCTCTTGTTTGCGGGTGCGAACCAGGCGGTGCGAGGGAAACACCCCCATCAAAATGCCCACGCCGAATACGTCGTCGGCATGGAAGGTGCCACTGTGGGTGGCGATTACGGTGGTGGAGGTTTCAGTCATCCACCGATTTTAGGGACTTACCCTGATCGGCGTTGCAGCCAGCCCAAGCCCTCGCGGGTGGCGCCCGGCACCACGCCACGCCGGGGGCGGTATTCGCAGCCCACCCAGCCGTCCCAGCCACACGCGGCCGACACTTCGTCGATCACGTCTAGCAGATACGGGTAATTCAACTCCCCCACGTCGGGCTCGTGGCGGCCGGGCACACCGGCAATCTGGAAGTGACCGACGCGCCCGGTGGGCAAGTATTCGCGGATCTTGGTGGCGACATCGCCTTCCATGATCTGGCAGTGGTACAGGTCGAACTGCACTTGCAGGTTGGGCGCCCCCACCGCCTGCACGATGGCATGGGCCTGGGCCTGTGTTTGCAATAGGTATCCCGGAAAGTCGCGGGTGTTGATCGGCTCCACCAGCACCGCACGGCCCGCCGATGCAGCCTGCGCGGCGGCCCATTGCAAGTTGCGCAGGTAGGTCGCGTGGCAAGCGGCGGGGTCTGCACCGGGCGGCAACACGCCGGCGAGCACGTGAATGCGGGGGCAATCGAGGGCATGGGCATATTCCAGCGCGCGGGCGAAACCGGCGTGGAACTCGGCCTCCCGCCCGGGCAGTGCGGCAATACCGCGTTCACCGGAATCCCAATCACCGGGCGGTGCATTGACCAGCACCTGTTGCAGGCCATGGGTTTGCAAGCGTGCCGCCAGCTCTTTCACGGCAAACGCATATGGAAACAAAAACTCGACCCCCGTGAAGCCGTCAGCCGCAGCAGCGGCAAAACGGTCCAGAAAGGGGTGCTCGTTGTAGAGCAGCGAAAGGTTGGCGGCAAAGCGGGGCATAGCCGTGAAAGTGTAGCGGCCGACCGGGGGATGCCAGGGTCACGCCAAGCGGCTAGGATGGCGGCCAGAACAACCTTCTTTTTTTCAAGGACAAAACCATGGAATTTTTGAGCGACCCGAACGTCTGGATTGCCTTTGCCATGCTGACAGCACTTGAAATCGTGCTGGGCATTGACAACATCATCTTTATCTCGATTTTGGTAGGCCGCCTGCCGCCCCACATGCGGGACAAGGCACGCCGCCTCGGCTTGGGCTTTGCGATGGTGTCGCGCCTGCTGTTGCTGTTTTCGCTGAGCTGGGTCATGGGCCTGACCGAAGACTTGTTCAGCGTGGCCGGCAAGGGCTTCAGCGGCCGGGACTTGGTATTGCTCGCCGGCGGGCTGTTTTTGCTCTACAAAGCCTCGCACGAGATTTTTGTGGAAGTAGAAGCCCGCGACGAACACGCCCCCGCCGCCACCGAAGACGCGGTCATGAAGGCCGCCGGTACCAAACTGTTCTGGTCCATCATCGGCCAGATTGCCATCATTGATATTGTGTTTTCGCTGGACTCGGTGATCACCGCAGTCGGCATGGTCGACCAGATCAGCGTGATGGTCGCCGCCGTGGTGGTGTCGGTCGGGGTGATGCTGGTGGCTGCCAAGCCGATCGGTGAGTTTGTGGACCGCCACCCGTCGGTCAAGGTGCTGGCTTTGGCGTTCCTGGTCATGGTGGGCATGGCGCTCACCGCAGAAGCGTTTGACCAGGAAATCCCCAAAGGCTATATCTACGCTGCCATGGCTTTCTCGCTGGCGGTGGAAGCCTTGAACATCCGGGCCCGCGGCAAGCGCAAGGCCCAGACGGGTTCTTAAACCTCGACCTGAGCGGCCTCCGGCGTCACTATGGGGCCGGTGCCGCTAAAGCGTTCGAGCAGCAGATAAAGCACCGGCGTAATGAACAAGGTGATGGCCTGCGAAAAAATCAGGCCGCCTACCACTGCCAAGCCCAAGGGCTGACGCAGCTCGGCGCCGGCGCCGATTCCCAGGGCAATCGGCAAAGCCCCCATGAGCGCGGCCAGCGTGGTCATCATGATCGGGCGGAAGCGCAAGATACACGCCTCGCGAATCGCCTCTGCCGGCGTCATGCCCATATGACGCTGCGCATCGAGCGCAAAGTCGATCATCATGATCGCGTTTTTCTTCACAATCCCGATGAGCAAAACCAAGCCGATGGTGGCAATCAGGGTCAAGTCCTGACCGAAAAACATCAGCGTCGCCAGCGCGCCGGTGGCTGCTGAAGGCAGGCCGGCCAGGATGGTGATGGGGTGGATATAGCTCTCGTACAGCACCCCCAGCAAGACGTAAATCACGAGCAGCGCCGCAATGATCAGGATGGCTTGGCTGCCTTGCGAGTTTTTGAACACCGCAGCATCGCCGCCATAGCTGCTGATGATGGAGCTCGGCATCTGGATGGCCTCGCGGGCCGCATCGATCTTGGCAGTGGCATCGCCCAAGGCGGCACCGGGCGCCAGGTTGAACGACACGGTTACCGCTTGCAGTTGGCCCACGTGGTTGATCGAGGTCGGGCCTACCGAGCGCTCCACAGTGGTAAAGCTGCTCAGGGGCACCAGCCCGCCGTTGCTGGAGCGCACGTAAATGCCGTTAATGGCAGATTCGTCCTGCTTGGCCTCGGGGGCGACTTCCATGATGACCTGGTAGCTGTCGGTCGGCAGGTAAATGGTGGACACCTGACGCTCACCGAACGCACTGAACAGGGCCGTGCGGATGCTGTCAACCGACACCCCCAAAGAGTTGGCGCGGTCGCGGTCGATTTTGAGTTGCGCCTGCAAGCCGCGCAATTGCGAGTCACTGGTCACGTCGCGGAACATCGGGTCAGAGCGCAGCTTTTCTTGCAGCTTCTGGGCCCAGGTGCTGAGCTCGTCCGCCCGGATGCTCTGCAAGATGTACTGGTACTGCGCCTTGCTCTGGCGGCCGCCGAGCTGCAAGTTTTGGGTGGGGCGCATGAACACGTTGATACCGGCCACGCCCCGCAATTTCTTGCGCAGGCCTTCGACCACTTTTTTCATCGGCTCGCGTTCAGATTGGGGCTTGAGCGTCACAAACATGCGACCGGTGTTTTGCGCACCGCCTCCCCCGTTGAACGAGCTGACCACCGCCACGTTCGGGTCTTTGCGGATGATTTCAGCCGCACGCTCTTGCAGGGCCACCATGGCGGTGAACGACGTGTCTTCCGCGGCCTCGGTCGTGACCTGGATTTGACCGATGTCTTCCTCCGGGAAAAATCCTTTCGGGATCACCTGCAACAGCCAGGCAGTGGCAACGAAGGTAGACAGCGCAATGGCCAAAATCACCCACCGGTGCGCCAAGGCCAGGTCCAGCATGCGGGTGTAGCCGGCCAAGGTGGCGTTGAAGGCGCGCTCAAAGCTGCGCACCACGACGCCGGGGCGCTTCATGTGCGTTTCATCTTTCAGAAAGCGGCTGGCCAGCATGGGCACCAGGGTCAGCGACACAAACGCCGACACCACAATCGACAGGCCCACCACCACCGCAAACTCGTGGAACAACAGGCCGATCACGCCGGGCATGAAAAAGATGGGAATGAACACCGCGATCAGCGACACCGAGATCGAAATAATGGTGAAGCCCACTTCGCGCGCACCGCGCAGGGCGGCCTGAAACGCGTTCTCACCCTTCTCTACGTGGCGGATGATGTTCTCGAGCACCACAATGGCGTCGTCCACCACCAGGCCGACGGCGAGCGTCAGGCCCAAGAGCGAGATGTTGTCGAGGCTGTAGTTCAGGCCCCAGAGCAACGCCACTGCACCAACCAGCGACACCGGCAGCGACAAGGCCGGAATGACGGTAGCCACAAAACGGCGCAAGAACAAAAAGATCACCAGCACCACCAGAATGATGGTGCCGATCAGGGTGAGCGTGACGTCGTGCAAGGCTTCCCGCACCGACAAAGAGCGGTCGTTCACCGGCGTCATCTTCACCGAGGCCGGCATCTGGGTTTGCAGGGCAGGCAGTGCCGCGCGGATGGAGTCCACCACCTGCACCGTATTAGCGCCCGGCTGGCGTTGCACCGCCAGGGTAATCGAGGGCTCGCCATTCAAGGTGGCCCAGCTGCGGAGTGTTTCCAGGCTGTCTTCCACCTTGGCCACATCGCGCAGACGCACCGGGTTGCCGCCCTTGGTGCTCACAATCAGATCGGCAAATTCGGACGCATTGCGCAGTTGCTTGTTGGCCTGGAGCACCAGCGTCTGCTTGGGGCCTTCGAGGGTACCCACCGGTGTATTCACGTTGGCCGCTCTCAGGGCCGCGCTGATTTCATCCAGCCCGATGTTGCGGGCAGCCAGCGCCTGCGGCTGCACACGCACCCGCACCGCATAACGCTTGGAGCCGAACACGTTGACCTGCGCCACACCGCTCACGGTAGAGAGGGTCGGCACGATCAGGTGCTCGGCGTAGTCCTGCAACTCGGCAGGCGACAGCGAGGGGGACTGCAAAGCCACGAGCAAGACCGGGGCGTCCGCAGGGTTCACCTTGCGGTAGGACGGCGGGTTGCTCATGTCAGAGGGCAAGGCACGCTGCGCGCGCAGCAAGGCGGCTTGCACGTCAACAGCCGCCGCATCGATATTGCGAGACTCTTCAAACTCCAGCGTGAGCGAGGTACTGCCCAGCGTGCTGGTGGAGCTGATGGTTTTGAGACCCGGTACCGTCTGAAATTGTTTTTCAAGCGGCAGCGCCACCGATGTCGCCATGGTCTCCGGGCTCGCACCGGCGAGAGACGCCGAGACGTTGATCACCGGCGTGTCGTAACTCGGCAAAGCCGCTACCGGAATGCTGCGAAACCCGATCACCCCCGCCATCACGATGGCAAGGTTGAGTAGCACCGTCATCACCGGACGGCGGATGAAATGTTCAGAGATGTTCATGGTGTAGCGGGCTTGGCGGCGTCACTGGCGGCGGGCTTGGCATCCGGGGCTTTGGCGTCTGAAGATTTAGCCTCCCCATCCTTGGGCTTGCCTTTGCCCTCTGGGCTCTCTTTGGCGCGCTCGACCACCGGCACATTGGGCCGCAGGTTTTGTTTGCCTTCTTGCACCACCGCATCACCGGCTTTAATACCGGTCACTGCGGCGTCGCCCGCTTCGGAATACACCAACTTGATCGGTTTGAGCACCGCTTTGCCGTCTTCCACCACATACACAATCGTGCCGCGTGCGCCTTGCACGATGGAGGCGACAGGAATCACCACCGCATCGGGGATGCTGGCAATGGTTTGCTGCACTTCGGCAAATGCGCCAGGCCAGAGCTTGTTGTCGGCGTTGGCGAATACCGCCTTGGCCTTCACAGCGCCCGAGCTCGCGTCGACGGCGCTGTCCACAAACTGCAACTTGCCCTTGAAGGTGCCGCCGCCATCGGCGAGCGTAGCTTTGACCGAGGCGCCCTCCTTCAGTGCGGCGAGCGCGTCGCTCAGGTTGCGCTGGGGAATGCTGAACTGGATGCCCACCGGGTCCAACTGGGTGATGGTGACCAGACTGGTCACGTTCACCTGCACTGCGCTGCCCACAAAAACATTGACCGCACCGGCACGGCCGGATGCCGGCGCCACGATGCGGGAATACGACAAGGCAACTTTGGCCGCATCCAGCGCGGCCTGATCGGCCACCACCGTAGCGTTCACACTGTCGACCAGCGCTTGGGCGGTATCGACCGACCCTTGCGAAATAAAGTTTTGCGCAAACAACTGCTTGGCGCGTTCAAACTGGCGCTTGGCATCGGCCAGCGACACATTGTCTTTGGCCAACTGGGCGGCGGCCTTGGCCACATTGGCCTCGTCGCTGCGGGCGTCGAGGGTGAACAGCAACTGCCCGGCCTTGACGAATTGCCCTTCTTTGAAATGCACGC
>DAINNP010000049.1:0-12188 GCA_036735785.1 Rhodoferax sp.
GCGCGTTCGTAAATGCTTTGCGCGTCGTCGTACAGCACCAGCAGGCTGTTGGTGGTGGGGTCCACCATTTGGGTGACGAGCTTGAGCCATTCGGGCGCGAAGTCGTGGCCCTCGTCGATCATCACCGCTTGGTATTGGCCGCTGGGGATTTGCTTGCGGTCCACACCGCGAATGACGTTGTCCACCATCTCGTCAAACATGCGCGGGCCTTGAGCGGGTATGGCTTGCCCATACGCCACCAGCTGGTCACGGCACCATTTATGAAAATGCCGCACATGCACTTTGCCGCCCAAGCCTTTGGCCTGCATGACGCTGTGCAGCTTCACGCCCAGCGGCTCGTTAAAGCAGAGGATCAAGATGGGCTTGCTGCTGGCGGTGCTGGCTTGGGCCAGATACTCCGCGCGGTAGCCCAGGATCATGGTTTTGCCCGAGCCCGCCACGCCGTGGATCACACGGTGCCCGTCGCCCAGGCTGCGGGCCAGCTGCTCTTGCTGCAGGTCCATCACCCGCATGATGTCGGGCAGCTCGGCCTCGGCATCGTTGTCGTCAAACAAGTCGCCGCTGGTTTGCACCCGCACTTGCGGGAACATGATCCAGCGCACCCGGTCGATCTGGGGCAGGCTGAGCGTGCCGCGCATGCCGTAGGGGAACATGTCCCACAAGCGGCTTTGCAGGTCTTCGGCGTCCACACTCTCCAGCATTTCGTCTTTGCAGAGCACGCGGTGGGGTTCGATGGCGTGGTGCAGCTCGGCGGCTTCAAACTGTTTGCGGGTGATTTCGGTCAACACCACGCCATAGCTCCACGGAAAAGCCACTTTGCCTGCGTGTGCGCCTTCGGTTTGAATGAGTTGCTTGTCGCGCTGCAGGGCGGTCACCACCGTTTGGGCGTATTGCCGGGCTTGCTCCAGCGGGTTGGCCACGGTTTTGGGGATGCCGTCGGGGATGATTTCCCAGGTCTGTTTGTCGGCCTGCTGGATGGTGCTGAGCTTCCAGTCTTTCACCTCCAGCACCAGCAGGCCGCGCCGCGGGTGCAGCACACAAAAGTCGGGGTGGGTGTTGCGCGGGCCCATGGGCACGTCGTACCAGAGCAGGTAGTCGTCATCGAGCTTTTGCTCCAGCCGCTCGGCCACCCTGCGTTCACCACTGGTCATGCGCGAAACGCACGCGCTAATTGCCGGAATCAATGTCGCCATGAACTACCTGCCACCCTGAATGCATTTTTTTAGATGGCTGCCATCATGCCGCTTAAAAGCCCCGTTTTTGCTTCGGGTGCTTGCGAATTTCACCGATCCTGTGGGGGAAAACTTCAATTACCTCTCCGGGCCTGATTCCGCTACCATGTTGGTAACGCCATCAAACTTCGAGCCAAATATGCCTCTGGCGCTCATTTCTTCTGCACGGGTAGCTATCAAATTCATAGCATTTTGTCTGATGCTGCTGCCACTCTGGGTGTCGGCAGCCGCAGTGGATGTGCGAGCGCCGGGTTCCGGCAGCGTGGACCCAGGTCCGGCGGTGGCTATGCTCGAAGACGTGTCGGGCGCGTTCACCCTGGCCGAGGTGTTGGCCGCAGACCGCGCGGGTGGTTTTGAGAAAGGGGCCGAGGTCGCCAAAGGCCTCTCGCTTGGCTACAGCCGCTCGGCGTTTTGGTTGCGCTTGGCAATCCGCAACCCCGAGCTGCGGCCCGTAGAGCAGTTGCTAGAGGTGAGCAATGCGCGCATTTCCAGCGTGTCGCTCTATGTGCCTGATGCCTCGGGCAACTACAAGTCCATGGTGACCGGGGGTGACGCCCCCTTTGCCAACCGGCCGTACCCGCACCGCCACTTTGTGTTCTCGCTCACCGTGAGCCCGCAGTCCGAGCAGGTGCTGTACATGCGGGTGCAAAACAGTTCCTCGCTGATCGTGCCCCTGCGCCTGTGGGAGCCGCACGATTTCGACATAGCCAGCCGCCCCGAGTACATGGTGCAGGGCTGGTATTTCGGCATGGCCAGCGCCATGGTGCTGTTCAACTTGTTGCTGTGGCTCGCTATTCGGGACCGCATCTACATCTACTACGTGACCTTTGTGTTGGCCATGGCGGTGACCGTGGCCTCCAAGACCGGCCTGGGCGCGCAATATGTGTGGCCGGCCGAATTGGTGTGGGGCAACTTCTCTTTTTATGCCGCGATTTCTTTCACGCTGGCGGCGTTTTACCCGTTTACCCGGCGCATGTTGGATAGCCCGCGGACCATGCCACGGCTGGACCGCATCATGCAGCTGATCACCTGGGTGCATGTGCTGGCGCCTGTGGCTTATTGGTTTGCCTTGCCGGTGGTGGCGCCGTATGGCACTGCGCTTTTTGGAATCACCATTTTGTTTTACGGTGCGGTGGCGGTGTGGGGCACTCTGCAGCGGATCCGGGCGGCGTATTTCCAGCTGGGGGCGTTTTGTGTGTTGCTGGCGGGCACCCTGATGGCGGTGTTGCGCGCTTATGGGTGGGCGCCTACCAATATCTTTACCGTAGACGGTTTGCAGCTGGGCTCGGTGTTTGAAATGCTGGTGCTGGCCTTGGCCCTTGCAGACCGCTTTAACGAAATGCGCCGCGAAAAAATGAGCGCCCAGAGCGAGCTGGTAGCCATCCAGGACCAGCTGGTCGACACCCTGCAGGCCTCTGAAAAAGAGCTGGCCTACCGCGTCGAAAAGCGCACCCGCCAGCTGCAAGCGGCCAACGCCCGCCTGGAGGCCTTGAGCATGGTGGACGGCCTGACCGGCATTGCCAACCGCCGCCACTTCGACCAGGTGCTGCACAAAGAGTGGGCGCGGCTGGAGCGCACCGGCCAGCCCTTGGCGCTGGTGATGCTGGATGTGGACTGGTTCAAGCGCTACAACGACCACTTTGGCCACCAGGCCGGCGACGAGTGCCTGCGCGCAGTGGCCTTGGCGATCAGCGGGGTGAGCCGTGCCAGCGATTTGGTCGCCCGCTATGGCGGCGAGGAGTTTGTGATCATCGCCCCCGGCAACGACGGCCCGCAGGCCCGGCAAATGGCCCAGCGCGCCTGCGATGCGGTGCGCGAGCTGGCCATGCCGCACCCGCTGTCCGGAGAGGGCTTTGTCACCCTGAGCTGTGGGGTGGCGTTCACGGTGCCGGGCACCGAGAGCAGCCCCGAAAACCTGCTGGGCAATGCGGACGACGCCCTCTACGAAGCCAAGGCCCAGGGCCGCAACCGGGTGGTGCTGGCGCAGCCTTTGGGGTAGCTTTTTTGCGTCGCACCGGTAGTTTTATAACCTTTGGTGATAGATGAGTTGACTTTTATTCCTTGTTGCATATAATGCAAGGCAGGAATGCGGTGTACCCCCAACACACCCTTGTTCCACGAGGACCACCAAGAGACGTCTCTTGCCCTTGGTTCCCGGTTTATTCGACATCTGTCGACCGCGTTGATCTGCAGAGCAGCAGCCAACCGAATCTCTTTTTGCTCAAGCCGGCCCTATATCGTGGCCCGCACCTTTCCCTTTAATGAATCAGACTTTCGACCCCGCTATCCCTATGGGCAACTACATCGTGTCGCCGGCCACACAAGAAACCAGCACCGGCCGTTTCCGCGCATCGTTTGCAGTACAGCGCACCCACAGCAAGGGTGCCTATTGCAGAGTTTTCAACTTCGACTGTGAGTTCGTCTCCCGTGAAGCTGCCCGTGTATTCGCCATTACCCAAGGCTGGTTAGAAACCGGCAGTGCCAATCCGCAAACCTGCTAACGCAGCCCCGGAAACACACACCACCCATTCCCGCCGCCCGACAAGGCAGCAAACCCGCGCATGACAGCACATCTGGTCTGCATGCGCATTCACTGAAAGGCTCACCATGAGCAGCAAAATTTACGTGGGCAACCTGCCCTACTCCGTCACTGACGACAGCCTGCAGAGCAATTTCGCCGAATTCGGCGAAGTGACCTCCGCCAAAGTCATGATGGACCGCGACACCGGCCGTTCCAAAGGCTTTGCCTTTGTGGAAATGAGCACTCCCGCATTAGCCCAAGCCGCCATTGACGGTTTGAACGGTCAATCCGTGGATGGCCGCTCCATTGTGGTCAACCTGGCCCGCCCGCGTGAAGACCGCGGCAGCTCGGACGGCTACCGCGGCGGCCGTAGCAGCTACTAAGCGCTTAACGCTCCCCAAAAAAGCCGGCTCTGGTAGCCGGCTTTTTTGCGTTTGGAGGGGGGTGTATTGATAGTTAAGCCGCCCCATTACTTGATGGTCACAAGCACCCGATAAACTGGGGGAATGACATTTGAAACTTTGACGATAGACGGTGCGCCTGCCGTCCGGCTGCAGGGCCCGCACGGGGACTCGGTCACTGCGCTGCTGCGGGGTGGCCAGGTGATCTCGTGGATCGATGCCCGCGGCACCGAGCGCTTGTATTGCAGCCCGCTCTCGCCACTGGCCGGCCCGCAAGCCGTGCGGGGCGGGGTGCCGGTGATTTTTCCGCAATTCAGTGGGCGCGGCCCCCTGATGCGCCATGGCTTTGCCCGCACCCGCGACTGGGCTTTGGCCAGTACCCCCGCCGGTGCTGCCCACCCCACGCTGGTCTTGCGCATGGAGCATGCCGCCGCAGAAACCGCGCTGTGGGCCCATGACTGTGTGTGCACCCTGACCGTGGCTCTGGAACCAGCGGGCCTGCGCATCACGCTGGCAGTGCACAACACCGGCAGCAGCCCCTTGAGCTTCCAGGCGGCACTCCACACGTACCTCGAGGTGGGTGACGTCACCCAAACCACGCTGGCCGGCGTGTTGCCGCAAGGCGAGGTCTTGTCGCTGGCCGAGCCGATTGACCACTTGTTTGAATCTGTGCCCGGCCCCTTTGCCCTGCGCAGCCCTGCCAGTGCCTTGGACATTGCCCACGAAGGCTTTACCGACGCAGTGGTCTGGAACCCCGGGCCGCAGGCCGTGATTGCCGATCTGCCCGCCGGGGGCTATGCCCGCTTTTTGTGTGTGGAGGCGGCCTCGGTGGGTGTGCCGGTGCAGGTGGCACCGGGCGCGCACTGGCAAGGTAGCCAGTACTTGGGCTCCGCAGCGTAGGGCTAAGCCCCACTTTTTTACAATGCCGGCGTACACGGTGCCCGGCACCCTCTAACGGAAAACTCCATGACCTCTCCTGAATCCACTCCCAAGCGCCCCAAGTTGCGCCCCATTCCCAGTTTCATTTTTGCCAGCCGCTGGCTGCAGCTGCCGCTCTACATCGGGTTGATTGCGGCACAAGGCGTGTACGTCTTCCACTTCTGGCTGGAGTTGGTGCACTTGCTGGAAGCGGCTTTCGGCAGCCAGACCGCACTGCAGGCGCTGGTGACCAGCATCGGCTACAAGTCGGATCTGCCGGTGCCCGCGCTGAACGAAACCATCATCATGCTGGTGGTGCTCGCGCTGATTGACGTGGTGATGATCTCCAACCTGCTGATCATGGTGATCGTGGGTGGCTACGAGACCTTTGTGAGCCGCATGGACCTCGACGGCCACCCCGACCAGCCCGAGTGGTTGAGCCATGTGAACGCATCGGTGCTGAAGGTGAAGCTGGCTACGGCCATCATCGGCATCAGCTCCATCCACCTGCTCAAGACCTTTATCAACGCTGCCAACTACGATGAAAAAGTGCTGATCGCCCAGACGGCGATTCACATCACTTTCTTGTTCTCGGCGATTGCGATTGCCTACACCGACAAGCTGCTCAACAGCAGCCACCAGAACACCAGCCACTAAGGCGGGTTCGCCGCAGGCCACCGGGCAGTGGCCTGCCCCCGGGGTGCAGGGTTTTGGATCAAATAAGCCTTTTGCCCACGTAAATAATGCGCTAGTAGCTACTAAAAATATAGCAAAAGTGGCGTAACAAGGGACGGTTTCTCATGATTCAAGTTCGCGATCTGGTGTTCGACTACCTGGGCCACCGGGCGCTGCACGGCGTGTCTGTCGATATTCCCAAGGGCACGGTGACTGCCCTGGTGGGCCCCAACGGGGCCGGCAAATCGACCCTGATGCGCTGCATGGCGGGGCTGGATACGCCGCTCTCGGGCAGCATCACGGTGGGCGGGGTCGATGTGCAAGAGCACCCGCGCGAGGTGCACACCAAGCTGGGCTATCTGTCAGACTTTTTCGGGCTCTACCAGGAGCTCACGGTGCAGCAGTGCCTGAGCTATGCCGCGGCCGCCCAGGGGATTGCAGACAAGCACATTGCCAAGCGGGTGCAGGACGTGGCCCGCTTTTTGAACCTCACCGACAAGCTGCAAAGCCTGGCTAGCAACCTGTCGCGCGGCCAGCGCCAGCGGGTAGCGATCGGCCAGGCCATCGTGCACATGCCGCAGGTGCTGTTGCTCGACGAGCCCGCCAGCGGCCTGGACCCCGAAGCCCGGGCCGATTTGTCGGCCCTGTTCCGCACCTTGCAGGCCAAGGGCATGACGCTGGTGGTGTCGAGCCACATCTTGAGTGAGCTCGACGAGTACTGCACCCATATCCTCTCGATCCGCGATGGTCGGGTCAGCCGCTTTGCCAGCCTGGCCGCTACGGCGACCGGTGCTGAAGGGGTGATCAAGACGCTGGTGCAGATTCAGTTGGCTGCGCCCGCACCGCAATTGGCCGGGCTGTTGGGCGACTACGAGGTGGCCCATCTGGATGTGCAAGGCCTGGCCCCCAGCACGGTGTATTTGCCCGCGGGCGACTTGGCCGCACGCGCTGCGCTGCTGGCGCGCCTGACGGCTGCCGGTGTACCGGTGTGTGGCTTTCAGGAGGTGCGCACCACGCTGCAAGCCAGTTATGACCAGACCGGTGTATCCGGCCGCCCAGGAGAGTCCGCATGAACCCCGAATTCAAACGCAATCTCTGGCTGGAAATGTCGCCCAGCCGCCTGGCCATCATGCCGGGGGTGTTGGCCTTGATCGGCCTGTTGGTCTATGTGTTGAACCCGGACGACCCGCAGCGCAGCTTGTTTGTGGCGTTCTCGGTGCTGTTTGTCGGTTTGACCGTGGGTTGGGGCAGTTTGCTGGTGGTGTCGAGCATCAACAACGAGGTGAGCGAGCGCACCTGGGACCAGCAGCGCTTGAGTGCCCTGAGCCCGTGGGACATGGCCTGGGGCAAGCTGTTCGGCAGCGCTGCCTACGCCTGGTATGGCGGCTTGCTGTGCGCGTTTGTGGCGGTGGTGGCGGCCTTGTCGGGGCCGGCGTTCTGGAGCCGTTGTGTCTGGCTGCTGGTGGGTGCCGTGGGCACGGTGGCGTTGCACGCGTGGTTGATGGCGAGTCGCTTGCACACCCTGGATATCCGCTCGGAAAAAGCCAGTGGCATGGCCGGGCGCCTGTTCGGTGTGTTTCTGGTGCTGCAAACCTTGCCGGTGATTTTCATGGTGCTGCGCGACCCGAGCTCGCCGGACCGCGAGGGTCTGGGCAGCTGGTGGGGTTGGGGCTTGCCCCTGTCTATTCAGTCGTTGTTGGTGGCCTTGCTGCTGTTGGCGCTGGGCTTGCTGGCGCTGTGGCGCAGCATGGGCAAGCAGCTGATGGTGCGCGGTGTGCCCTGGGCCTGGGCACTGGGCGTGTTGGGCCTGGGCTGGGTGATCGCCGGCTTCATGCCGACCCCCGGCTGGGGCGCGCCGATGTGGATGACGCTGGCGTGTACCGCGCTGGCATCTACCTACGGGGCGCTGTTCACCGAGTCCAACAACCGGCTCGTCTGGCAGGCGGTGCTTTACCACCGCGCGCACAGCCCGGCACGCCGGGTCTGGCAGGCCCTGCCCTTGTGGCCGGTGAGTTGGGCGCTGGCGGCCGTGTGCCTGGTGGCCTATTCGCTCACCGGGGGTGCTGCCAGTGAGGCTGCCCACGATGTGCCCGCGCTCGAGGGGCTGATGTGGATGGCCCTGCTGCACACCCTGCGGGACTGCGGCATTTACCACTTCTTTGCCTTGCGCAACACCAGCCGCAAGCCCACCGCCATGACGCTGCTCACGCTGTTTGTGCTGGGGGTGGTGCTGCCGGCCCTAGTGGCCAGCGCGGCGCCCGGCTTGGCGCCTTGGCTGGAGCCGTTTTTCGGTGCCAAAGCGTTGGCGATGGGAGAAGAGTCGCTCGGTGCGAGCGCCTGGCTCGGCATGGCCTTGCATCTCGTGGTGGTGGCAGGGCTGGTGGCCTGGCGCTGGTCGGCCGGCGCACCCGCTGCCCTGCGCAGCGCCCGGGCAGATTAAGGGCGAGCGTGGTCTGCGTCGGGCCGGTGCGCCGGGTCGACGTGGGTCATCAAATTCAAAACTCGGTGGCGCTGGAGCACCGCTTGGCGGGCGGCTACGGCGATGTTGTGACCCTCTTCCACGGTGAGCAGCGCGTCCACCTCGATGTGGGCATCGGCCACCACCATGTCGCCCATCTTGCGGGTGCGCACATCGTGCACGCCTGATACGCCGGGCGTGGCTAGCAGGGTGGCGCGAATGGCTTGGACTTCAGCTTCATCAAGGCCGCGGTCCATCAGGTCGTGCAGCGCGTCCCACGCAAAGCTCCAGCCCATTTTGCCGACCATGAAGCCCACCATCAGGGCGGCAATCGGGTCCAGTAACGGGTAGCCGGCCATGCTGCCGAGAATGCCCAGGCTCACCACCAATGACGAGGCGGCATCCGACCGCGCGTGCCAAGCGTTCGCCACCAGCAGGCTGGATTTGACGGCCTTGGCGACGCGCAGCATGTAGCGGAACAAGAGCTCTTTGGTGACGATGGCCCCCAACGCCACCCACAAGGCCGTGGTGTGGGCTGGGGCAATGGTGTCTGGCGACTCCAGCTTGCCCAGAGCCGCCCAGACCATGCCGCCGCCCACCGCGAGCAGGATCAGGCCCAGGGCCAGTGACGCTGCGGTCTCAAACCGCTGGTGCCCGTAAGGGTGGTCGTCATCCGCATCTTTTTTGGCATGGTGGCCGGCGAACAGCACCACAAAGTCCGACACGAGGTCAGACAAGGAGTGAATGCCATCCGCAATCAGCGCCTGTGACTTGGTGAGCGTGCCCACGATGATCTGGGCACTGGCCAGCACCACGTTCACCACCACGCTCACCCAGGTGCTGCGGCTCGCAGCTGCCGCGCGCTCGGCGGTACTGTGGGGGGCGTGTTCGTCTTCTTGTTCGGTAAATTGCATGGGGCGCAGTCTGACCGGCCAAGATGACGGTGGCCTTAACTGAGGTGCTTGCCGGCAATGCCGGCCAACTCAAACATGGTGACCTGCGGCTTGCCGAACACCGCAAGCAGCTTGGCATCGGCGTTGATGCTGCGCTTGTCTTTGGCGTCCTGCAGGCCGTTGGCCTTGATGTAGTCCCACAGTTTTTTCATGACCTGAGGCCGCGCAATCGGTTCGGCGCCGATCACCGCGGCCAATTCGGCGCTGGGCTGTTTGCCGCTGGCTGCGGTGGTTTTGCGCGGAGCCTTGGGCTTGGCTTCTTTGACGGCAGCAGCCTTCTTTGCAGGTGCTTTTTTGGCTGCAGCGCCCGTGGTTCCTGCGCGAGCAGCTCCTGTTTTGGTAGCGGCACCGGTCTTGGCAGCTGCCTTGAAGGCGGTCTTGCGGGGCGGGAATTTGCTGGGTGCGAACTCGAAGTTCACCTTGCCCTCGGCCGCGTCCCACGCCAGCATGGCCTTGAAGGCACGGCGGGTGCGCATCGAGACGAACTTGTCGAGCAGATCGGTCTTGCCGGTGGCCAGCAGCTTTTGCATCTGCTCGCGCTCGATGGGTTGCTGCAGGATGATCTGGCCGCTCTTGAAGTCGCAGCTCGGGGTGGGCTGCGCATCGGTGGGGACCGATTTTTCGCACACGTAGTTTTTGCCGTGTTCAAACACGTTGCCGCCACACTTGGGGCAAGCGCCCAAGGCGGTCTGGGTGCCGAAGTCGACCAGTTCACCGTCTTCTTCGCCGGCTTTGTCGTCGCCGAAGTCGAACTCGAGCTTGTAGTTCTTGGCCTCTTCGTCAAACTTGATGACCATCTCGGCCACAAAAGGCCAGCCGGCCTTGGAGCGGAAACCGTCCAAGGGGCCGATGTGTTTGTCACGCAGGAACTGCTCCACCTCTGCGGGCTCGAAAGTGCGCCCCGCCGGGGATTTGCCGAACGAGAAACCGCAGCCTTCGCTGTGGCCATCTGCGCCGGTACAGGTATAGCGGCGGTAGTTTTCTTTGACGATGCCACCGCAGTTGGGGCAAGGGGCCGCCAGGGTGGCGTAGTCACCGGGGATGGTGTCGCGGTCGTATTCCTTGGCCTTTTTGACCATGTGCTCGGTCATGGCGGCGATCTCGGCCATGAACTTTTCGCGGCTGAGCTTGCCCTGCTCCATCTGGGCGAGCTTGTATTCCCACTCACCGGTGAGCTCGGCCTTGGTCAGTTCCTGCACGTCCAGGCCGCGCAAGAGCGTCATGAGCTGGAAGGACTTGGCGGTGGGAATCAGCTCGCGGCCTTCGCGCAGCATGTATTTCTCGGCAATCAGGCCTTCGATGATGCTGGAGCGTGTGGCTGGTGTACCCAGGCCCTTCTCTTGCATGGCTTCGCGCAGCTCGTCGTCTTCCACGGTTTTGCCCGCACCTTCCATGGCGCCGAGCAAGGTAGCTTCGGAGTAGCGTGCGGGCGGTTTGGTCTTGAGGCCCTTGGGGTCTACCGGGTCGCCCTTGACCTTTTCGCCGGGCGCCACGGGCACCAGGTTCTGGCCCTTGTCGCCTTCCTTGGCGTCTTCCACTTCAGCGGCGGCTTCTTTGCCGTAGATGGCCAGCCAGCCCGGCTTGACCAGCACCTTGCCTTCGGTCTTGAAGGCGTGCTGGGCTGCGGTGGTGATGCGCGTAGTAACTTGGTACTCCGCACTCGGGAAGAACACCGCCATGAAGCGGCGTACCACCAGGTCGTACAGCTTTTGCTCCGCCTCGCTCAGGCCGCTGGGCGCTTGCAGGGTGGGGATGATCGCAAAGTGATCCGAGACCTTGGCGTTGTCGAACACGCGCTTGGTGGGGCGGATGTAGTTGTTGTTCAGTGCGACCAGTGCGTGCGGCGCCAGATGGCGCATGTCGCTGTCGGCCAGCATCTCGAAGGTCTTTTTGACGACCGGCACATAGTCTTCGGGCAGGGCGCGCGAATCGGTACGCGGGTAGGTCAGGGCCTTGTGGCGCTCGTACAGGCTCTGGGCAATCTGCAAGGTGGTCTTGGCCGAGAAACCAAACTTGCCGTTGGCCTCGCGCTGCAGGCTGGTCAGATCAAACAGCAGGGGAGAAGCCTGGGTGGTGGGCTTGCTCTCTTCGGTCACGGTGGCGGGCTGGCCGCGCACCGCGTCTGCAATCGCCTTGGCCTCGGCTTGGGTCCAGACCCGATCGGCCTTTTTCTCGGCGTCGTCGGCCTCTTTTTTGTGGGCTGGGTTGAACCACTTGCCAGCGTACTCGCCCGCTTGGGCGGCAAAGGTGGCGTGGATCTCCCAGTAATCGCGGCTGACAAACTTGCGGATCAGCTCTTCGCGCTCCACCACCACTGAGAGCGTGGGGGTCTGCACCCGGCCCACGGTGGTCAGGAAGAAACCGCCGTCGCGGCTGTTGAACGCGGTCATCGCACGGGTGCCGTTGATACCCACCAGCCAGTCGGCTTCAGACCGGCAGCGGGCGGCGTCGGCCAGGGGCTGCATTTGGGCGTTGGTGCGCAGGTTGTCAAAGCCATCGCGGATGGCCTGGGGCGTCATGGACTGCAGCCACAGGCGGCTGACCGGCTTGCCCAGCGGCTTGGCGCCACCGGCGTATTGCTCAATCAGGCGGAAGATCAGCTCTCCTTCGCGGCCCGCGTCGCAGGCGTTCACGATCTTGTCGACATCTTTGCGCTTGGCCAGTTTGACCACGGCGTTCAGGCGGGTCTTGGTTTTGTCGACGGGCTTGAGGTCAAAGTGGGGGGGGATGACGGGCAGCTGCGCAAAGCTCCATTTGCCGCGTTTGACGTCGTAGGCCTCGGGCGCCTGGATCTCGACCAGGTGACCGACGGCGCTGGAAACCACGTAGCTGTCGCTCTCGAAATATTCATCGTGTTTTTCAAACTTGCCCGCCACCGGAGTGAGTGCACGCACGATGTCTTGTGCGACCGACGGCTTTTCAGCAATAACCAATGTTTTGTTCAAAACGGTGTTTTTCATCTGACTACAATCCAATTCTCGCGTGCGCGCAGGCGCGCACTTGCACACGCAGGCACGCACACATGCGCGC
>DAINNP010000050.1:0-12115 GCA_036735785.1 Rhodoferax sp.
TGGACAGACTGAGACATGGGCAAAACCTTTGCAGAACGTTAGGCGTCGATGCGCAACCAAGTCGTTTTGAGCTCGGTGTATTTGTCGAAGGCGTGCAGCGATTTGTCGCGGCCATTGCCGGACTGCTTGAAGCCGCCAAAGGGCACGGTGATGTCGTCCTCGTCGTACTGATTGACATGAACGGTGCCGGCCTTGAGCCCGCGTGCAACGCGGTGAGCCCGGTCGATTTGCCCGCTCCACACGCTGGCCTGGAGCCCGTAGACACTGTCGTTGGCCAGCGTCAGGGCATCGGCTTCGGTGGTGAACGGAATCACCCCAAGCACGGGGCCGAAAATCTCTTCGCGTGCGATTGTCATGTCGTTGCGCACGCCCTCAAAAATGGTGGGCTCCACAAAATAGCCACCGGTTTCGGTGCGCACACGGCGACCGCCGAACGCCAAGTTTGCGCCCTCCGCCTGCCCTTGGTGGATATAGCCCAGCACGGTGCTCATTTGCCCCGCATCTACCAAAGCGCCCATTTCGGTGGCCGCATCGAGCGGGTCGCCGGGCAGGTATTTGCGCGCCTCGTCTTGCAGCGCGGCCATGAATTCAGGCACCACGTCTTGCTGCACCAACAAGCGGGTGGGCGCGTTGCACGACTCGCCTTGGTTGTAAAACACCGAGCCAGCAGCCGCGCGGGCTGCGGCAGCCACGTCTTTGGCGTCGTTGAACACCACAAAGGCCGACTTGCCGCCCAATTCGTTGTACACCCGCTTGAGATTGGACTCAGCGGCGCAGGCCAGCATCCGCCGGCCGATGCGGGTGGAGCCTGTAAACCCGATGGCATCCACATCCATGTGCAGCGCGAGTGCCTCGCCTGCTTCGTGGCCAAAACCGGGCACCACGTTGAACACCCCTTCAGGAATGCCGGCTTGCACCGCGAGCTCGGCCAGTCGCAAGGCGGTGTAGGGCGACTTTTCGCTGGGCTTGAGCACCACGCTGTTACCTGACGCCAACGCAGGGCCCAGCTTCCAGGCCGCCATGATCAGGGGGTAATTCCAGGGCACGATGGCACCAATCACGCCCATCGCCTCGCGCGTAATCAGGGCCAGCGCGGTATCTGCCGTAGGGGCAATTTCGTCGTACAGCTTGTCCACGGCCTCGCCATACCAGGCCAGGCAATGGGCAGTGGCAGGCACATCCACCGCGAGACTGTGCGCGATGGGCTTTCCCATATCCAGCGTCTCCAGGAGCGCCAACTCGTCACGCGCCGCCAAGACCAATTCCGACCAGCGTTGCATGATGCGTTTGCGCTCGCGTGGGGGTTTGCCGGCCCACCGGCGATCGGCAAATGCGCGCCGTGCTGCGGCGACGGCTGCATCCACATCGGCCTTCTGACCCCGGGCCACGCTGCCGAGGCGAAGCCCGTTCAAGGGGGAGTGCTTGTCGAAGGTCTGGCCATCTGCCGCAGCCACTCGTGCGCCATTGATCAACAAGCGGCCATCGGGTTGCAGTGCGGCGGCCCGGGCGTGCCAGGGCGATGTGGTGTCATGGGTTGTCATAGGGTGTTGCCCAAGTGGGTTGTGCACGGCCAGAGTGGAAAGTGGCCCCTACGATACCCCCAACAATGCCACACCACAGGAGCCACTTTAAGCACGCCAAGCAGACCACTTGGCCTACTGTGCCTCAAGGGGCACCGGCTTAAGCGCCAGAGTGCCGGCGAAGGGTGAACCGGTCGATCTCTTTCCAGTGTGCGGGTGCTGTGCCGACCGCCTCTACCCACACCGGGCGAGCCTGACCCGGAGACTGCTCAGGACCCGGCTGGTTCAAGGCCCATTGCTTGGGCACTGCGTCGCAACCGAAAAAATAACCGGTCAGGTCACCGTTGGCGTCCAGGCGAAAACGCAGAAAGCCCTTGTAGTCTTCACACGCGAGGGGGGAAAAAGCGTTGTTCCACATAAGCCCGCACCGCGCCATGCCCCAGAAGTACACGCCCGCAATCAGCCCGCCCACGGCGGTGCCCAGGGCTGCGCAGGCAAGCACTGCCCCGATCCGTGAAAAACCGGCAGCCGAACAGACCGCGGCTGCAGACCCACGCCCATCGCCATGTGACACAAGTTGCCCCACCCACCACATGGCACCAAGCTGAAGGCCGGCGTGGGCCAAGGGTGACAACCATCGCGCGAGCTTGCCCGGCTCGTCTTTTGACAAGCTGAAACACATTCCCACGATCGCGGCCCACACTGCGAGCCGGGCACCGTCCGAACAAGCCAGTCCATAGGCTGCGGCATAGGCCAGACCCAGCAGCAAAGGAAACATCAGGTTGCCCTGCACAACACCGCGCAACCAGGGCCCGCCCCGCGGGTCAAGGCTGTTCCAGGCAAATTTGAACAACGACCACCAAATGTGGCGCCCCAGGGCACGCGAAACCTCAGGCGCTGGGTACACACACCGGGCTGTGTAGGCGGCGGCAGTGTCGGTCTCTGAGGAGCCCGTGCCAATGAAGGTGGCGTGCCCCAGTTCCGGGCTGATGGCGTAGGGGTCGGAGAGCACTTGCCGCACCTTGGGCTGCGACAAAGACACTGCGTGTGTAGGGTGCAAAAACGCTCCACCGGAGCCACAGGTCACAAGCAGATCGGCCGTGGTGGGGTCTGGGCTGGCAGAGGCCTCCCGGCTGTAGTGGTGCACGTCGCCGGCCATTCGCATTCGGATACGCAGGCCCTTGGCCTCCAGAATGGACTCCAGGCGCTGATAGCGCCTGGGATAGCCATCGGGCGCCCCATCGCCCAGTGGCCTCGTCCAATACGGTTCCGGATAAATCAGGATCAGTTGATCGCCGGAAACCATCACATGCTCGGGATTGGTTGCCCCGTTGATTTTGTCGCCCGCCAGCCGCCGGAAGGCTTCGTATTGGGCACGGTCAAGGTCGCCCGTCAAGGCAAAGTCAAAGCCCAGTACCCACCACCCTTGCGGCAGTCGTGTGGCGAAATAAGAACGCTTTTGCGGAGTGCGCAGGCCGAAAACTTCGCCGTTGTCGCGGTCTACAAAGTAGCGTTTGAAGGTGGAGAGGCTGTCAAACCAGTCGTGGTTTTGTGCAATTGCATAGCTGCTGCGACCGCCGGCGTCGGCGCCTTGTGTGGTGCGGGCTCCCTCAAACATTTCGAGAAAGCGATATTGATACTCATAGGCGCTGGCACCTGGATAGCTGAGATCGCCGCCCAAAAACAAAACACGCCCGCGCGGGCAGCGCTGGTGTTCGCGATTTTCCATCGCGTCGGCCTGCACCGCCCGGGCAACGGTATAGGTTGCATTGCCGCCATCGCCGGTGTCTGACAAAAAGTCGAACCAGAACTCGCCATCGGGCCCCGCTTCGGTGGTGTGATCTTCCGCTTCAAACACACCGGTCCAGAGCTCGCGGGGGTCGGCATTGCGGATCACATCGGAGCTGGACACCAGCTCCCGCGCAGACTGCAGCAACACGGCGGGGTTGTACCAGGCCACGGGCCAGCGCTGGTGGGGAGGCTCTCCGGCCCCGAAACGATAGTGCGACATTCAACACTCCCTGTTTTGTTTTCTATAAGTACCCGATAGGCCCGCTCCCCGGCTGGCACCACCAACAAAAAGGCCCGGCCACCCTGGGGTGCCGGGCCGCGCCGGGCCGGGCCGGTTCGACACGAGGCAGAGGTTGCCGGGCGTGCCAACCAGTGGGAGCTGGTTTACTCTTTGTTTTCGATCATTCGGTTGATCCGCAAGGCCAACAGCGTGCAAATCGCGCCCGACAGCAGGTACAAAGATACCGCACCTAAACCGAATTTGGCGGAGAGCCCCAGCGCCACCAGCGGAGCAAAGCCAGCACCCAGCAGCCAGGCCAGGTCAGCGGACAAAGCAGCACCGGTGTAGCGGTACTTGGGCGAAAAGTTGGATGTCACGGTACCGGATGCCTGGCCGTAGGAAAGGCCCAATAACAGGAAGCTGGTCAGCAGGAACAGATTGTTCCCCACCTCGCCCGCGCCCAACAGCCACGGAGTCACAAAGCTAAACAAACCAATCAACAGCGCCATGCTGCCCAACAAATTGCGGCGCCCAATGCGGTCGGCCAACCAGCCTGAAAACACGATGGCACCGGCGGCCAGAAAGGCACCGATGATTTGCACTTGCAGCACGTCGCCGATGGCCTGCTCGGAATACATGGCGATCCAGGACAGAGGGAACACCGTTGCCAAGTGAAACAACGCAAAGCTGGCCAGCGCAGCAAATGCGCCCAAGACTACGTTGCCCCCTTCATCGCGCAAGACATGTCGCACGCTGACCGGTTGCAACTCCAACTCTTGCAGTCGCTCTGCATAGGACTGCCCCACCACCAAGCGCAAGCGGGCAAACAGCGCCACGACGTTGATGGCAAAAGCCACAAAAAATGGATAGCGCCAGCCGTAACTTAAAAACTCTGCCGCCGTAAGACTGCTGTGCAGATAGGCGAACAAGCCGGCCGCCAGAATGAACCCGACCGGTGCGCCCAACTGACCAACCATGGAGAACCAGCCTCGGCGCTCTTTGGGTGCGCTCATGGCCAGCAGGGAAGGCAAACCGTCCCAGGAGCCGCCCATGCCCAGTCCCTGGCCGATCCGCAAAATCACGATGGCCGCAATCGCGGTGGCCCCCGCATCTGCATAGCTCGGCAAAAAGGCCATGCCGGCAGTGCTGGATCCGAGTAGGAAAAGTGCAATCGTGAGCTTGGTGCCCCGACCCCAGCGCCGCTGGATAGCCATGGAGAGGGCTGTACCGACAGGACGCGCGACGAATGCCAGAGAAAAAATGGCAAAGGCCATCAAAGTGCCATCCAGGCGCGCCATCTGCGGAAACAGCAACCCCGGGAACACCAGTACACAGGCAATGCCGAATACAAAGAAGTCAAAATATTCAGATGCTCGCCCGATGATGACGCCTACCGCAATCTCACCCGGAGTGACATCTTCGTCGGTGTGTGCTCCTGAAAGCGATACCGAGCTCTCGAACCCGTGCCCGCTGGGGGCTGTGGATGCTGGTGTGTACATGATGCCGTCCTTAAATCAACTTCTACGACCATGTTTTACACCCGCGCGAGGCAGAAAACCTCGGCTTGCACTAATCTCCTCCTCAGGAAAACCCTGATTGCAACTTCAAAAGCGGATCGGTTGACCTTGGACAAAATGTCCAATGGACAAATTTGTTAACGAAATTACAGTCAGAAGCTGTCAATAAAGTGTTTAACAAGGGTGCCTCACCCAGGCATTAACAACATGTTCAAAATCAAAGCATTTAAAAGGTGCTCTGCGCTGGCGACCATTGCAATGGCCGCTGCGCTCTCGGGCTGCAGCAAGGCTGTAGTGCTGAACCCCGCTGGAGATATTGCAGCACAGCAAGGCCAAATGGTGATCACAGCCACCTTGCTGATGCTGATCATCATCGTACCGGTCATCTTCCTGACCTTGTTTTTTGCCTGGAAGTACCGCCAGAGCAATACCGAGGCGGAATACGAGCCCGATTGGCACCACTCCACGTCCTTGGAGCTCGTGATCTGGACAGTTCCCCTCTTGATCATCATCGCGCTGGGCGCCCTGACCTGGATCGGCACCCACAAACTCGACCCTTACCGTCCCTTGGACCGTATTGATGCACAGCGCTCCCTGCCTGCTGATGTCAAGCCCATGGAAGTGCAAGTGGTGGCGATGGACTGGAAATGGCTGTTCTTCTACCCCGAACAAGGCATTGCCACGGTGAACGAACTCGCAGCACCTGTGGACCGCCCTATTTTGTTCAAGCTGACCGCAACTTCCACCATGAATGCGTTTTATGTGCCGGATTTGGCCGGCATGATTTACGCCATGCCCGGCATGCAAACCGAATTGAACGCCGTGATCAACCGCCCTGGCGTGTTCAAAGGCATGTCCTCGCACTACAGCGGCGCTGGTTTTTCGGGAATGACTTTCAAATTTCACGGTTTGAGCAATGAAGACTTTGCGCAGTGGGTGAACAAAGCCAAAACCGAAGGCAAGGCTTTGGATCGCGCCACGTACCAAAACTTGGTCAAACCTAGCGAACGTGACCCGGTACAGCGCTTTGCGACCGTGGAAGCCGGCTTGTATGACAAGGTGCTGAACCGCTGTGTCGAAGACGGCAAGATGTGCATGCACCACATGATGGCGATCGATGCACGCGGAGGCCAGACCTACGTGAAAGCTATGGGGCTGAGCATGCCGCAGGACGTATGCACCGTGCAAAACGCCAACCAAGTGATTGCTGCGCTCGAGACCCGCAACGCCAATCGTGCCGTCGTCCAACAATAAATTCCGCTCCGGTGGCCTATGGTGGCCACAGGTGCATTGCTAAAGAGACTTTATATGTCCTCACAAACTTTGACTGACACCCACTGGGCACTAGGCCGGCTGAGCTGGGATGCTGTGCCCATGACGCATGACCCCATTATTTTGGGAACGTTCATCATGGTCGTATTGGGTGGTTTGGGCGTGTTCGCCCTGATGACCAAGTTCCGCCTCTGGGGCCCGTTCTGGCGCGATTGGGTTTGCAGCATCGACCACAAAAAGATCGGCATCATGTACATGGTGCTCGGTTTGGTGATGTTGCTGCGCGGCTTTGCAGATGCCGTGATGATGCGCTTGCAGCAAGCCATGGCCTTTGGCGACAACATGGGCTATCTGCCACCGCATCACTATGACCAGGTGTTTACCGCGCATGGTGTGATCATGATTTTCTTTGTGGCCATGCCTTTGGTCACCGGACTCATGAACTACCTGATTCCGCTGCAAATCGGCGCACGGGATGTGTCCTTCCCGTTCCTGAATAATTTCAGTTTCTGGATGACAACCGCCGGAGCCATTCTGGTGATGTTCTCCTTGTTCCTGGGTGAGTTCTCCACCTCCGGCTGGTTGGCGCTCTCCAACTTGGGGGCCCAGAGCCCGAGCACCGGCTTGGACTATTACATCTGGGCGCTACAGATTGCAGGGGTCGGGACCACGCTCTCCGGCATCAACTTGATCGTGACGATCATCAAGATGCGCGCCCCCGGCATGACCTTGATGCGCATGCCTGTGTTCACTTGGACAGCACTTTGCACCAACGCCTTGATCGTGGCGTCGTTCCCGGTCCTGACAGCGGCTTTGGTGCTCATGTCTTTGGACCGCTACGTCGGCACCAACTTTTTCACCAACGAGCTGGGCGGTAACCCCATGCTGTACGTGAACCTGATTTGGATCTGGGGTCACCCTGAGGTCTACATCCTGATCCTGCCTGCCTTCGGCGTGTTCTCGGAAATCGTGGCTACTTTCAGCAAAAAGCGCCTTTTCGGCTACACCTCCATGGTGTACGCAACGGTGTGTATCACGATCCTGTCTTACGTTGTGTGGCTGCACCACTTCTTCACCATGGGCTCCGGCGCAAGCGTGAATACATTCTTCGGTATCACGACCATGATCATCTCGATCCCCACGGGCGCGAAGATCTTCAACTGGCTGTTCACCATGTACAAGGGCCGTATCCGCTTTGAGTTGCCGATGATGTGGACGGTTGCGTTCATGATCACCTTTGCCCTGGGCGGCATGACAGGCGTGTTGTTGGCTGTGCCACCCGCTGACTTTGTGTTGCACAACAGCTTGTTCCTGATTGCACACTTCCATAACGTGATCATTGGCGGCGTGGTGTTCGGCATGTTCGCCGGTATCAACTACTGGTTCCCCAAGGCGTTTGGATACAAGCTGGATCACACCTGGGGCGTCCGTTCCTTCTGGTTGTGGGTAGTTGGCTTCTGGGTGGCTTTCACCCCGCTCTATGTGCTGGGCCTGATGGGTGTTACACGCCGCGCCAACCACTTCGAAGACCAATCGCTGCAGATCTGGTTTGTGATCGCAGCTATCGGCGCTGCCATGATTGCCGGCGGTATCGCCTGCTTCCTCATCCAATTGCTGGTGAGCTACCTCAAGCGCGAAGAACTGCGAGATTGGACCGGCGACCCATGGGGTGGCCGCACCCTGGAATGGGCTACCTCATCCCCACCACCAGACTACAACTTTGCATTCACACCCGTGGTTCACGAAATTGACGCCTGGTGGGACATGAAAAAGCACGCCTACAAGCGCCCGCTGAGTGGCTTTGAGCCGATCCACATGCCGGCCAATACAGCTGCAGGCGTTGTGATCTCTGCTTTGTCTCTGGTATTCGGCTTCGCCTTGATTTGGCATATGTGGTTGCTCGCCGGTGCATCGTTTGCTGCGCTGCTCTTGGTATCCATCGCCCACACCTTCAACTACAAGCGTGACTTCTACATCCCTGCTGCACAAGTGAATGCAACTGAGGAAGCCCGCACACTCCAACTGGCCCGCCATGTCTAACATGAACAACTCACACGGCGCCGCTGCCGGCGCACTCTCGCCCCGCGAGTACCACCTGGCCCATGAGCCGCATCCTGAAAACGGAACGGCTCTCGGCTTCTGGCTGTATTTGATGAGCGACTGTCTCATCTTCGCGGCCCTGTTTGCCACCTATGGCGTATTGGGTCGCAGCTATGCGGCGGGCCCTACCGGGGCGGAGCTGTTTGACCTGACGCTGGTAGCCATCAACACGGCCTTCCTGTTGCTGTCTTCCATCACCTTCGGATTTGCCATGTTGCGCAAGCAACTAGGCGATATAAAGGGAACGCTGCTTTGGCTGGCGGTCACTGGCTTCTTCGGCTTGTGCTTCCTAGCTTTGGAACTCTATGAGTTTTATCACCTGATCCATCAAGGGGCCACGCCGCAACGCAGTGCATTTTTGTCGGCCTTCTTTACCTTGGTGGGCACCCACGGTCTCCACGTGACCTTTGGCTTGGTGTGGTTGGTGGTCTTGATGCTCCAGATCAAGCAGCACGGGCTGACACCCGCCAACAACCGCCGGCTTATGTGCTTGTCCATGTTCTGGCACTTTTTGGACGTGGTCTGGATTGGCGTATTTACCTTCGTTTATTTGATGGGAGTGCTGTAAATGAGCGCACACGATTCGCATGCGGCCCACGGGCACGATCACCACGCCCATGGTGGCCACGATGCCAATGAGCCCCACAGCACCTTCTCAGGCTACATGACCGGTTTCTTGCTCTCCATCATCCTGACGGCGATCCCGTTCTGGTTGGTCATGGCAAAGGTCATCTCCGATCGGCCCACGGCTGTGATGGTGCTGGGTGGCTTCGCGGTCATTCAAATTTTGGTGCACATGGTTTACTTCCTGCACATGAACGGCAAGGTGGAGGGCGGGTGGACACTGCTGTCCACTATCTTCACAGTGGTGTTTGTCGCTATCGCAATTGCGGGTACTTTGTGGGTCATGTTCCACATGAATACCAACATGATGCCAAGCCACACCGACATGCCTGCCATGGAGCAAGCTGCACCTGCAGCTGAGTCCAAGGCAAGTCACTAAGCCCACAACACGGCCGGCATCTTGAGCGACACGCCGCTTCCTCCGCAGACTGGCGGGCGTTCAAGGTGGAGGTTGCCCGTTGTGGTGACAGTGTGCTCGGCGCTCATAGTCGGACTGATGAGCCTTGGGGTGTGGCAGCTCCAGCGCCGGATCTGGAAACTGGAGCTCATAGAGCGTGTGACCCAGCGCTTGCAACAAGCGCCGGTAGCTTTGCCTGAAAGCGGTCTATGGGCGAGCCTGCCACCGGTTGACTACGAATACCTGCATGTCAAAACCTCGGGCCTGTGGCAGACCGACAAAACAGTGCTCACTCAAGCCACAACCGCGCTGGGACAAGGTTTTTGGGTGCTGACGCCTCTCGCGCTGGCAGATGGAAGCAGTCTGATGGTAAATCGCGGCTTTATACCGGCTAACCAGCGTGAGCAATGGCTAACCCCATCCAGCGCGGAGGCTCGCTCCGCCGGGACTGTCAACATCCAAGGCTTGTTGCGCAAATCGGAACCTGATGGTGGTTTTTTACGAAAAAACGACCCAACCTCCCAACGCTGGTTTTCGCGGGACCTTAGCGCCATTGCGCAGGCGAATCAAATAGAGCGGCCGGCCCCGTTTTTTATGGACTCAGGACTGCCCGACGGGAGGTTGACGAATAACCCGGAAGCACGGCCTTCGTCTTCAGGTCCATGGCCGCGTGAAGGGTTAACGGTGGTTCGCTTCAGCAACAGCCACTTGGTGTACGCCTTCACCTGGTTTGGTCTGGCAGGGATGGTGTTGGTGGCAGGAGGGCTTGTGGTCCGTTATGAGCGGCGACTGCGCCGTGGAGGCCACAATACCCCCCATGGACACCCGCGCTAACACCCCCACCCCAGCGCCGACTGCGCCCGCACCGCGCAACGATGCTTACGCCGGTCTGAGAAACCTGCACCAGCTGATACAGCTGCGTTGGATTGCCGCTGCCGGGCAGCTGCTCACGATACAAGCCACGCATTACAGCCTGGGCATGAAAATCCCGGTGGAGCCTATGCTGGCCATCGTCGGTGCCATGGCGTTTTTTAATCTCGCCTGCCTGCTCCGCTGGCACACCCGACAAGCGGTGTATGAGGTGGAGCTGTTCATAGGACTATTGGTTGATGTGGCCGCACTGACCGCCCAACTCTATTTGAGCGGCGGGATCAGCAATCCGTTTGTCTTTTTATATCTCCTGCAAATTGCAGTGGGGGCGATGCTGCTCCGGGGTGGCTACATAGGCTTCATCGTTGCGATTGCATCAGCCTGCGTTGCATTTTTGGCGACCTACAGCCTGCCCTTGCCGCTCGCACCGAACTTGCAGGATGGATTGTCCAGCCCTTATGTGCTGGGCTTGCTGGTGTGTTTTCTGTTGAACGCGGTTCTGGTGGTGGTGTTCATCACACGTATCAACATCAACCTGCGCCGCCGCGACGCCCGCCTTGCCGCAGCCCGTCAGCGTGCCACCGAAGAGGAGCATATTGTCCGAATGGGCTTGCTCGCCTCTGGCGCCGCCCATGAGTTAGGAACACCACTGGCGACGCTGGCGGTGATCCTCGGTGACTGGAAGCACATGCCCGCAGTCATGCGTAACACCAGCCTCAAAGAAGACATTGCCGAAATGGAAGCACAAGTACAGCGCTGTAAAAGTATTGTGAGCGGTATTTTGCTTTCTGCCGGTGAAGCTCGGGGCGAACACTCCAGCCAGACGACCGTCCGCGAATTCATGGATCACTTGGTGCGCGAGTGGCGCGCCACCCGCAATGTGGCGACCTTTGTCTATGACAATTTGATCACCGACGATACCGCTATGGTCGCAGACACGACGCTGGAGCAAATGGTGTTCAATGTGCTGGACAACGCACGCGACGCTTCGCCCCACTATGTTCAACTCCATGCCTGCCGTGATGCCGATGTACTGTGCATCACCATCACCGATCGCGGGGCCGGCTTTGACGCCCATGTGCTGTCCCAACTCGGGCAACCCTACCAATCCACCAAAGGCAAGCCGGGTGGCGGCCTAGGGCTTTTTTTGTCCATGAATGTCGCCCGCACTCTCGGAGGCAGCTTACGCGCCGAAAATCTGCCATCCGGCGGCGCCCGCGTCACGATTACGCTGTCCATGAATGACATCTCCATGCCTGAAACCGAATCTGTATCACCCCATGGAAACTGACCGACTGCTCCTGATTGTCGAAGACGACGAAGCCTTTGCCCGTACCCTGACCCGCTCTTTCGAGCGTCGTGGATACCGGGTACTACGCACAGATGGCCTGCACGGAGTGGAGGCATTACTAGCCACATACACCCCGGGGTTCGCAGTGGTCGACCTCAAGCTCAAAGGTGAAGCAAGTGGTTTGGCTTGTGTCCGCGCGCTCCACGCACATAGTGAAGCTATGCGGATCGTGGTACTCACCGGGTTTGCGAGCATTGCGACAGCCGTCGAAGCAATCAAGCTGGGAGCGAGCCATTACCTGGCCAAACCCTCAAATACCGACGACATTGAGGCCGCTTTTGGTTTGGACGAGGGCAACACGGAAGTGGCATTGACGAACCGATCCAGCTCGATCAAGACCCTGGAGTGGGAGCGGATTCACGAAGTATTGGCCGAGAGCGACTTCAACATTTCCGAGGCAGCCCGGCGACTTGGCATGCACCGGCGAACACTCAGTCGAAAATTAGAAAAAAA
>DAINNP010000051.1:0-12087 GCA_036735785.1 Rhodoferax sp.
CGCCAAAGAACTGGTCGCCGCCTTGCTCCTCGATCTGCATCAGGCCGCGCTGGATAGCGCCAATGCTGGCGGCGCTGATGTTGCCGTATTCGGTGGTGTACTGGCTGGCGTTCTCGCCCACGTCCTGGCACATGGCGCGCAGGTCTTTCATATCGAGCAGCAGCAGGCCGTCGTCATCTGCAATCTTGAACACCAGTTGCAGCACGCCGGCCTGGGTTTCGTTCAGGTTGAGCATGCGGGCCAGCAGCAGGGGGCCCAAGTCGCTCACGGTGGCGCGCACCGGATGGCCTTGTTTGCCAAATACGTCCCAGAGGGTGGTGGGGAAAGCAGAGAACGCGGGTTCGTCGAATCCCCGTTCTTTGATGATTTTTCCGAGCTTTTCGGTCAACACACCTTTTTGGGAGATACCGGTCAGGTCACCTTTGACGTCAGCCATGAACACCGGCACGCCCAAGGCAGAGAAGCCTTCCGCCAGACTTTGCAGGGTGATGGTCTTGCCGGTGCCGGTGGCGCCGGTGATGAGGCCGTGGCGGTTGGCCTTGTCGGGGCGCAAGAAACATTGGACTGCGGACTTGCCCGCGTGTTGGGCAATCAGGATGCCTTCGTCTTGGATGGAAGCCATAGGTGTCTCAAAAAGTACAATCGAACGAGTAGCGTAACGAATTTTTGAAGGGTTTCGTGTGGCAGGACATAGCAAATGGGCCAATATTCAGCACCGCAAGGGGCGTCAGGACGAGAAGCGAGGCAAGATTTGGACCCGCATCGTCCGTGAAATCACGGTAGCGGCCCGGCAAGGCGGGGGCGACCCGGCCATGAACCCGCGTTTGCGCCTGGCCATTGAAAAAGCCAAAGCCGCCAACATGCCGGCGGACCGGGTGAAATACAACGTCGACAAGGCCACAGGTTCGCTCGACGGCATCACCTACGAAGAAATCCGCTACGAGGGTTATGGCATTGGTGGTGCGGCCATCATCATTGACACGATGACAGACAACAAGGTGCGTACCGTGGCCGAAGTGCGCCACGCGTTTAGCAAACACGGCGGCAACATGGGCACCGAAGGTTCGGTGGCCTTCCAGTTCAAACATGTGGGCCAGATGATTTTTGCGCCTGGCACCAGCGAAGACAAGGTGATGGAAGTGGCCCTGGAAGCCGGCGCAGAAGACGTGATCACCGATGACGAAGGCGCCATCGAGGTGCTGACAGCCCCTGCTGACTTTGAAGCAGTGAAGGCCGCGCTGGAGGCTGCTGGCCTGACCGCTGAAATCGCCACGGTGACCATGCGCTCTGATGCCACGATTGAACTCTCCGGTGAAGATGCCGAGCGCATGCAGAAACTGCTGGATGTACTGGAAGACCTGGACGACGCCCAGGACATCTTCCACAACGCTGCCCTTTAATTTTTAAGAAGTCATTTATGAACGTACTCGTAATCGGCGGCGGTGGCCGTGAACATGCATTGGCCTGGAAACTGGCGCAGTCCCCTAAGGTGCAAATGGTCTACGTGGCCCCCGGCAATGGCGGCACAGCAACCGACAGCCGTTTGAAGAACATTCCCATCACCGATGTGGTGCAGTTGCGCTTGTGGGCCCAGGAAAACAAGATCACCCTCACCTTGGTGGGGCCCGAAGTCCCGCTGGCTGCCGGTGTGGTGGATGAGTTCCGCGCCCACGGTATGCGCATTTTCGGGCCGACCAAAGCCGCCGCTCAGTTGGAGAGCTCCAAGGCATTCAGCAAGGCATTTATGCGCCGCCACGGCATTCCCACCGCCGAGTACGCTACTTTTTCCGATCCCGTAGCTGCTCATGCTTATGTAGACAAGATGGGCGCGCCCACGGTGGTCAAGGCCGACGGCTTGGCTGCCGGCAAGGGCGTGGTGGTCGCCATGACCGTGGCCGAAGCCCATGAGGCCATTGACTTCATGCTGGTGGACAACACCCTGGGCGTGGCCCATAACGATGGCGGCGCTCGCGTGGTGATTGAGGAGTTCCTTGAAGGTGAAGAAGCCAGCTTCATCGTCATGGTGGATGGCAAGAACGTGCTGCCCTTGGCCACCAGCCAAGACCACAAGCGTTTGCAGGATGGCGATCAGGGCCCCAACACGGGCGGCATGGGCGCTTATTCGCCCGCACCGGTGGTCACACCGGATGTGCATGCCAAGGCCATGCGCGAAATCATTCTGCCCACGGTCAAAGGTATGGAGGCCGACGGCATTCCCTTCAGCGGCTTTTTGTACGCCGGTCTGATGATCGACAAAAACGGTCAGCCCAAGACGCTCGAGTTCAACTGCCGCATGGGTGACCCTGAGACACAGCCGATCATGATGCGCCTCAAGACCGATCTGGTGGACGTGCTGATGGCAGCCACCGAGCCCGGCCTGCACGGCAAGCTCGATGAAGTCGAACTGCAATGGGATCGCCGCACCGCGCTGGGCGTGGTGCTGGCAGCGCACGGATACCCGATGAATCCGCGCAAAGGCGATGTGATCACCGGCATTCCCAAAGAGGCCGAAGACGCAGCCGTGTTCCACGCGGGAACCCAATTGCAAGACGGTGTGTTGAGTACCTCCGGCGGCCGGGTGCTGTGTGTGACGGCGCTGGCGGACAGCGTCAAACAAGCCCAACAGCGGGCTTATCAGGTGATTGAGGAGATTGCCTTTGACGGCATGCAGTACCGTACCGATATCGGCTACCGCGCAGTCAAAGGGTAATGAGCCGCATGCCCCAAGTCAGGTTTTAAGGAAGCTCGAAGATGAGTGATTCACCAGCGGGCTCCATGCAGGTGCGCGCCTATTTGATGGGTCTGCAAACCCGCATCGTGGAAGCCATGGAGGCGGCGGATGGCGGCCATTTCATCTCTGACTCGTGGGAGAAGGCCGCTGGCGAACCCCTGCAGGGGCAAGGCATCACAAGAATCATCGAGGGCGGCGCACTGTTAGAGCGCGGCGGTTGCGGGTTTTCGCATGTGCGAGGGCCGAAGCTCCCGCCCAGCGCCACCCAGCATCGGCCGGAGTTGGCTGGCGCCCCTTTTGAGGCCATGGGCGTGTCTTTGGTGTTTCACCCGCGCAACCCTTATGTGCCCACCGTGCACATGAATGTGCGCATGATTGCAGCCAAAAATCCCCAAGGCGAAGAGGTGTGCTGGTTTGGCGGCGGTATGGATCTCACGCCCTATTACGGTTTTGAGGACGATGCGGTGCATTTCCACCGCACCTGCCAAGAGTCATTGGCCGATTTCGGCGACGACAAGTACCCGCGCTTCAAAAAGTGGTGTGATGACTATTTTTTCCTGAAGCATCGCAACGAGCCACGTGGAATTGGCGGGGTGTTTTTTGATGACTTCTCCGAACTGGGCCCGGTTCGCAGTTTCGAGCTCTTGCAGTCGGTGGGCGACGCTTTCCTGAAGGCGTATTTGCCCATCGTGGAGCGTCGCAGGCATATGGCGTACACCCAGCGGCAGCGTGATTTCCAGCTGTATCGCAGGGGCCGCTATGTCGAGTTCAATTTGGTATGGGACCGCGGCACCCATTTCGGCTTGCAATCGGGGGGGCGCACCGAGTCGATCCTGCTGTCCATGCCTCCGCACGCAACCTGGGCTTACCAGCAAGTGCCGGAAGCCGGGTCGCCCGAAGAGGCTTTGACTCGCCATTTCCTTACCGCACGGGAGTGGGTTTGACGGGTGAAGGCGCTCCGATGCGTATCGGTGTGTTTGGCGGGGCGTTTGATCCGCCACACCTGGGGCATACAACCATTGCACAAAGTGCCATGAGCCAGCTGGGCCTGCAGCGCCTTGTGGTAATTCCAACAGGGCATGCCTGGCACAAGGCGCGGCCGCTCACCGACGCCAAACACCGGCTGCGCATGGCGGAATTGGCGTTCAGCCCGGTGCCCGGCACGGACGTAGACCCACGCGAAACCTTGCGCGACGGGCCGAGTTATACGGTGGACACCCTGCGCGAGCTCCAGGCAGAAAACCCGGGTGCGCAGCTGTACCTGCTGATCGGGGAGGACCAGGCCCAGCGGCTCAGAACTTGGCACCATTGGGAGCAACTGCCGGCACTTGCTATAATTTGTGTAGCTGCTCGCGCAGATTCATCGGGCGCTTATGGCCGTTTTGATGACCTCGCCAACGACATCCCCGGCCTGACTGTGCTGCACATGCCTCCCATGGCAGTCAGCGCCACCGACATCCGACAACGCGTCGCATCGGGCAAAAGCATTGCCCCACTGGTTTTTGAGCCGGTTGCGCGTTATATTGACCAACACCTTCTTTATCGATCCGACTGATGACTACTTCCACCGTTGCCAAAAACACCCAAAAACTCCAACGTGCCGTCGTCGATGGTCTGGAAGATGTGAAGGCCCAAGATATTGTGGTGTTCGACACCGAGCACCTGTCTGCCTTGTTTGAGCGCGTGATCATCGCCTCCGGTACCAGCAACCGCCAGACCAAAGCCTTGGCTGCCAGCGTGCGCGATGCGGTGCGCGAAGCCGGGTTTGCCAAACCCCGCATTGAAGGCGAAGGCAACGGTGAATGGATCATTGTGGATTGCAACCAGGTGGTGGTGCACATCATGCAACCTAACTTCCGCCAGTACTACCACCTCGAAGAGCTGTGGGGCGAGAAGCCTGTGCGCTTGAAGCTGGGTGCCGCCAAGCCGGTGGTGGCCAAGGCCAGCGAAGAAGCCAAGCCCGCCACCAAGAAAGCCGCTGCGAAGGCCGTGGAGCCAAGCATGCGCCGTTCCAGTGCAGCCAAGAAGGGTGTGGAAGAAGCCTTCCCATCCAAAGCTGCTCTGAAGAAGGCTGCAGACAAAGCCGCTGGCGTCAAGGCACCTGCCAAAAAAGCTGCAGCCAAATCCAGCGCAGCCAAGCCCGCTGCGAAACCTGCTGCCAAGGCAGCGGTGAAGACGGTCGTGGTCAAGCCCGAAGTCAAGAAGACCGTCGCCAAAAAAGCTGCAGCCAAGCCCGCTGCCGCCAAAAAGGCGCCCGCGAAGAAAGCCGCTCCCCGTAAAGCCTGAGGTTCTGCGTGAGGCTGGTCATCGTCGCTGTCGGTCAGCGGGTACCGGACTGGGCGCAAACCGCGTGGGATGACTACGCCAAGCGCTTTCCGCATGAACTCAAGGTAGAGCTCAAAGCCATCAAGACGGAGCCACGCGGCTCCAAAACGGTGGAGCAGCTTTACGCCGCTGAGCGCAAACGCATTGAAGAAGCAATTCCCAAGGGTGCGCGCATTGTGGCGCTGGACGAGCGGGGCACCAGCCTGCGCACAACTGCATTGGCTGATCGCCTGAAAGAATGGCAGCTGGGCGGCACCGATGTGGCCCTGGTTATCGGCGGGCCGGACGGTCTGGACCCCGAGTTTCGTCAGGCTGCGCACGAACGCATACGCCTTTCTGACCTGACTTTGCCCCACGCTATGGTGCGGGTGCTGCTGATTGAGCAGCTCTACCGGGCTTGGTCGGTCAACGCCAATCACCCGTACCACAGGGAATGACCATGAGTGCCCCCGATTTCATTTATCTCGCTTCCCAGAGTCCGCGTCGTCGCGAATTGCTGACCCAGATCGGCGTCGCCCATGAATTGCTGTTGCCCACTCCGGATGAAGATGCTGAGAGCCTGGAAGTGGTGCTCGAAGGTGATACGCCTGCGGTCTATGTGCAGCGCGTGACTGCTCTTAAATTGATAGCTGCTCGCGCACGTTTGGCGAGGGCTGGTGGCCAAAATCGTCCGATTCTTTGTGCTGACACCACCGTCGCCTTGGGTGACACCATCCTTGGCAAGCCAGCGGATGCAGAGGATGCCAAGCGCATGTTGCGCGCCTTGGCAGGCGGAACCCACCTCGTGTTTACTGCGGTCGCAGTGGCATGGGGCGACAAGACCGCTCAGGCTTGCTCCGAATCGGTAGTCACTTTCTCTGCCATGAGCGAAGACGACATTGCCGCTTACGTGGCCAGTGGCGAGCCCATGGGCAAGGCCGGCGCCTACGGTGTGCAGGGCAGGGCGGCAGCGTTTATTGCGCGCATTGAGGGCTCTTACTCTGGCATCATGGGCCTCCCTTTGTTTGAAACAGCGCAGGCCTTGCGCGAGGTGGGCTTCGCATGCAACAAGACATCCTGATCAACTGGTCCCCGCAAGAGACGCGGGTGGCCATCGTGGAACACGGTGCAGTGCAGGAACTGCATGTGGAGCGCACGCTGGAGCGCGGGCTGGTGAGCAATGTGTACCTCGGCAAAGTGGCTAGGGTGTTGCCCGGCATGCAGTCGGCGTTTATCGACATTGGCCTAGAGCGCGCGGCCTTTTTGCATGTGGCGGATGTGTGGCATCCGCCGGCAGAGGGCGAGTCGCTGAGTGCCTCCCGCGCAGCACAGCCCCAGATTCCGATTGAGAAGCAGGTGTTTGAGGGCCAATCCCTCATGGTGCAGGTGATCAAGGATCCTATTGGCACCAAGGGCGCCCGCCTGTCTACGCAGATTAGCATTGCCGGCCGCCTGCTGGTGTTTCTGCCGCAGGACGACCATATCGGCGTGTCCCAAAAGATTCCTACCGTCCAGCGTGATGAGCTGCGCAGCCGTATGCAGGCGCTTGCGGGCAAAGAAGGTGGCGGCTTCATCTTGCGTACCAATGGCGAAGATGCGTCGGACAAGGAGCTGGGCGACGATATCGCTTACCTGCGCAAGGCGTGGGCCCGGATCAAGGATGCATCGCTTCGTCTGCCGCCGCAAAGTTTGTTGCACCAGGATTTGAACCTGTTGCAGCGCGTGCTGCGCGACTTGGTGGGTGAAACGACGCAGACTATCCGCGTGGATTCGCGCGAGCAGTTTGACGCGCTTAAAACTTTTGGCGCGGAGTTCATGCCCGCAGCTGCCGAGAAATTGCAGCACTACAAGGGTGAGCGCCCCATCTTTGACTTGTATTCGATTGACGAGGAAATCGCCAAAGCGCTGGCGCGTCGGGTCGAACTCAAATCGGGCGGCTACCTGATCGTGGATCAGACCGAGGCACTCACCACGGTGGATGTGAACACGGGTGGTTTTGTCGGTGCGCGCAACTTTGACGACACCATCTTCAAAACCAACCTCGAGGCTTCGCAAGCGATTGCGCGCCAACTGCGACTGCGCAATTTGGGTGGCATCATCATTGTCGACTTCATTGACATGGTGCGCGAGGACCACCGCGAAGCTGTGTTGGCGGAATTCCGCAAGCAGCTGGGTCGTGATCGGGTGAAGACGATGGCGGGCGGATTCTCACAGCTGGGTCTGGTCGAGATGACACGCAAACGCACGCGTGAGTCCCTGGCCCACATGTTGTGTGAACCCTGCCCGACCTGTGAGGGCAAAGGCATCGTCAAAACGCCGCGCAGTGTCGCCTACGACATCTTGCGTGAAATCTTGCGGGAAGCCCGCCAGTTCACCCCCCGTGAATTCCGGGTCGTGGCGTCACCCAAGGTCATTGAGCTCCTGTTGGATGAAGAAAGCCAGCATTTGGCAGGGCTCTCGGAGTTCATCGGCAAACCGGTGTCGCTGCAGAGCGAAGCAGGCATGGCCCAGGAGCAATACGACATTGTGTTGCTGTGATGGTGGTCTGTGACTGAGCGTTTGCGTATCGCGGTACTGAGCCGCAATTTCTCGGTAACCGGGGGTGGGGCAGAGCGCTACTCCATCTCGGTTGTGGAGCAGCTCGCGCAAGAGCATGAAGTGCATGTGTTTGCGCAAACCATTTCGCATGATTGCCCTGGCGTGACCTACCACCAGGTGCCCATGCCGATGGAGCGCCCCCGCTGGATCAACCAACTCTACTTTGCTTGGAAGACTTGGCGGGCCACGCGCCGTGGCTTCGATATCGTTCACTCTCACGAAAACACCTGGCACGGGAATGTGCAGACCGTGCATGTGTTGCCGGTTAAGCACACGCTGTTTACCGGGAAGCGAGGCTTTGGCTTAGCTCTGCGATGGTTGAAAGTGGTGACCAGCCCACGCTTGCTAGCCTATCTGTGGCTGGAAGAGCGGCGCTTTGCATTTGCGTACAAGAAGAAAGTGGTCTGCGCCTCCACCACGTTGAAAGAGGTAGTGGAGCGAGCGTTCCCTGATTCACGCGGAATGCTGGAGGTCATTACGCCAGGTGTGGATGCAGTGCCCGGGCCGGCCACTGCAGCGGTAAAAGCTGATGCGCGACGTGCCTTGGAGTTGCCAGATGATGTTCCGGTGCTCCTTTTTGTCGGCAATGACTTCGGCAAAAAGGGGCTCAAAACTCTTTTGGACGCGTTAGCCACGCTTGATGGTGCGGTACAGCTTTTGGTGATTGGCCGGTCGGAGCGCACCGGCGACTATGAGCAGCAAGCCACGGCGCTGGGCTTACGCTCGCGGGTGCACTTTAGGGGCAGCTTGAGAGATATGTCTGTGGCCTACAGCGCTGCGGACATGTTGGTGCATCCTACCTTGGAAGACTCTTACGGCATGGTCGTGTTGGAGGCCATGGCGCATGGTTTGCCGGTGGTGGTGAGCGACGCACCATTCAGCGGAATCGCCAAGGATTTGACGCAGGGTTTGAACGCCATCTTGCTGTCAACACCGACCGATGCCATAGACCTTGCTTCAAAGATACAGGCTCTTTTGGGTGATAGAGAGAAGGCCACTGCACTGGCCACGGGTGGGGTGAACTTCGCTACTGCAAACTCTTGGACCGAGGCCGGGCAGCGCTACAGCACGCTTTTTTCCGGTGTGACGCGTCGGTACCGCCAGCGCTGGTTGGTGCTCTCCCATGCCTTCAATATGGACGGTCGTGCTGCAAGTCAAACGATTACTGATAAGTTACCGCACCTAGAGGCTGCAGGCATAGAGCTGGTGGTGCTAAGCGGTGTGTCGGGTAGCCGTGATCGTCACTACGAGCATTACCAACTCTGGCCGGCAGGGCCGGCAGGAATTCGCTTTGAGTTGCGTCACGTTTTACGCAAGCATCTGAGTTCGCCGTTGGTGTACAGGCTGGTGATGTTGCTGCTCTCGCTGCCTTTGTTGCCTTTCATGTTGCTCGAAAAGGTTCTCCGGCCTGTGGAGAGCTCTTGGTCTTGGTGGCTATCGGCCTATGTGAAGGGCTGGCTGTTGGTTCGTGATCGGAAGTTCGATCTCATCTATTCCACAGGCGGTGCGTTTGCAGCCCATTTGGCCGGTAACGCCCTAAAGCGAACGCTAGGCGTGCGCTGGCTGGCTGAGGTGCACGATCCATTGGTCATGCCGGGCAGTGAGCCTGTGAGCAAGCAAGAGTTGATGCAAGCCGAGGTTGAGCGCATTATTTGCACCCGAGCGGATGTGGCGATTTGGTTCACGGATCAGGCATTGGCAAGTGCTAGGCGTCGTCACCCCCAATTGGGTGAGCGCGGCAAGATGATGTTGCCGGGAATTGATGCGCCATTCAAAGTAATGCCTCCGTATGTGCCGGGCCCGAAGATGGTGATCGGGCATTTCGGGTCCCTGTCTGCGACCCGTAACCTCACCCCCATCATCGGCGCGTTAGAAACCTTGGTGTCCGAGAGCCCCGAGTTGAGAGAGCAGATTGAGCTGCAACTCACTGGTGGGCCACTGGATGAGGTGTCTGAAGCGGCCCTACACAAATCGCCGATCAGAGATATCGTGCGACACCTTGGGCGGATCGAGGCCGATCCGGTCACTGGTCTCTCCGGGCGGGAGCAGATTTTGCGCCGCATGCGCAATACGGATGTATTGCTGTTATTGCATGGTACAGAGCCTATTTGTGCCGAGTACATTCCGTCGAAACTGTATGAGTATCTTTGGATGCAGCGGCCTATTTTGGCGACGGTATATGGCAATCCTCAGATGTCCGAGTTGATTGGGTGCGCGGGCCAACGTGCTGTCGAGGCTGTACCCGATGCTCCGGCCTTTTGGGATCTGGCGGAATCGGTTCGAGAATTATTCGTTCGATGGTCAGAGCTCACGTTATCGGATAACGGGTTTCACAGTCCTTACACCACCAATGCAGCTGTTGCAGCAATGATCGGCTGGACTAATGTGCAAAGATTAAGCCGCGATGTTGTTTAGTGCACCATATTTTTGTACGCTGGGGGTTGAACTATGAGTGAGTTAGGGCGTTATCTAGTCGACTATGAAAATCCAGACGCAGGTATTGGGCACTCACTCGGACATGTTAACAATGCGGTGAAAATATGCCTGCGTCATGGGCTTACCTTTGCTTATTCGAACTCTCAAGTTAGGAAATCAAGCAGCACCCAGTGGGCATGGCGGATAAAGCAGTGGATACGTCGAATGACATTTAGGCAAGTCTACGAAACACATAATATTGGTGACGATATCAACGCGCTTTTTGGATTTTCCACGCACACCAAAAATCGCAGTGAGATTGAGCTACTTTTGCGTAATAAAAAGCTGAGGCTCGTTCAGCTTCCAGCAACAGCGATTAGCATCCCTTCCAATTGTCAAGACGACGACGAAGCCTATCGCGCTGTTGATGAAGCGGTGATAGCCAATCCTGAGGACGGCATCGTTTTTCGTCTGCCGGAGAAACGAACAGGCGATTTTGAATATGAAGTAAGCAGGAGTTGGTTCAAACGCTGCTATGAGGCAGCTTGGCGAGGGGGCTTTCCTGAACAATATGCACCTGAGCGATCGGATGCCCTGAAAGTCGCAGTTCATATTCGAAGAGGCGATCTGTTACCCGGCCGGCAATTTGCAGATCTCTCAAAACGTATGCTACCTGATGCGTGGTACCTTCAAATTTTGAAGACTATTCTGCAATCCAGTGGCAAAAGAGCTCTCTCCGTCTATGTGGTGAGTGAAGGTCTTAACGGTGGCTACTGTTCTGAAAATGGCGTTCCAGTGAGTTGGCATGAATTGTTGCCGCCTGAACGATGCAAGGTTATTGAGTTGATTGATAGTCCGTTCATTGAGTCTTTCCGGGTGTTGACCGGAGCAGATATCCTTGTGGGCTCTAAAAGCGGTATGACGCATTTAGCCGGAATGCTTGGGGAGCAAACCAAGTTTGTCCCGTTCATGTGGCATTCGTATCGTGGGGCTCACGGTGTGCTTGAGCTCGCGGATGCACTTAAGCAAGAAGATCTCAAAGATATAGCCCGCTTAACTTCGGCCTTATGTCTTTCGAATTAATATTTCATTCGCCTGTGGTTCAGGATCTCTTATAGCGCCCTAGCCGAGTAGCCCATAAAGCGAGTATCACACGCTCCAAACGGAGGAGGGGCGTCAACCAAGCGTTTCTCCGATATTGAAATTCGGCATAAAGTTCGTAATTAGCACGAAACGAGATGCCTGATATTTTTTGGTTCATGACTTTCATGAAGACTATGGCATCTTTCCATCGCTGCTTAACTGGCATGGAGTGAGGAACTAAGTTGCTTCCCGTGATAGCCTGTACATATTTGGCTTGGATCGCTTTGAATGAGTTGTTGGCAGTCTCTTTTTTTACAATACTAACCTGGCCGGGGTGCAAACGGTAGGTCAATAAGGGCGTAGTAATATTCTTAAACCGCCCCCCTTGCGTGGCAATATCACACCAAAGACCATAATCTTCAGCATGTGGATAGTTCACGTTATAGCGGTGTTTTTGAAGTAATTCAGTGACCACACTCGTGCTCGGATTGCAGAGCGGGCAGTAAATGGTCAACAAAGCTCTGATATCGCTATCCGAAAATGCAGATCGTCGAGAACGGCGCCTTCCACTTTTCGTATCTAGAGTGATGTGGAAAGAACCGCACACATCAGCCTCTCTTGAATTTAATGCCCTGAGTTGTTCCTCGAGTCTGTGAGGGTGAGCGATGTCATCGGCGTCCATGATGGCGGTGTAGATGCCTCTCGCGGCATCAAATCCCGTTGTTCTCGCAAAGATCAATCCTTGGTTTGTCGCTAGAGGGATAACACGAATGCGTGGATCCGTTAGAGCATTCAAATATGGAAGAGTTCCGTCTTGGGAACCATCATCTACGATAATCAGCTCAAAATCGCGGAATGTTTGTTGGAGCAAGCTCTGGATGCATTCATCAAGATAGGGTTGAGCGTTGTAAGTGCAAAGCACAATGGAAAAAACAGGCGACATAACAGTGAAAAAA
>DAINNP010000052.1:0-11951 GCA_036735785.1 Rhodoferax sp.
GCGCGCTTTAGCCCGGCTGCTGATCTGGTGGAGCAAGCCGCCGCCGTATTCGCCCACTCAGCGCAAAGCGCCGAGGGCCTAGAAGGCATGACCGCATTCCTACAAAAACGCAAACCAACTTGGGCCGTGATATGAATTTATGGTCAACCAACAAAGCCACTCCAAGCCTGTGGGGCAATGCGTTTTGCGTAGGTCAAGGAGGAGCCCGCAAAGCGGGCGGGGGACACGAAGCAAAGCGCATTGCCCCGCAGGCGCCACAGCAGGAGGACGCATGATGTTCAGCAAAATTCTGATCGCCAACCGCGGTGAAATCGCATGCCGCGTCATCCGCACCGCCCGCAAGCTCGGCTACCAAACCGTGGCCGTTTACAGCGATGCTGACCGCGACGCACCCCATGTAGCCTTGGCCGATGAGGCCGTGCACATCGGCCCTTCACCGGCCGCCGAGTCGTACCTCAAAGTAGACGCCATTCTGGAAGCTGCGCGCAAAACCGGCGCAGATGCTTTGCACCCCGGCTACGGCTTCTTGAGCGAGAACGCTGCGTTCGCTAAGGCCTGTGCCGATGCGGGCGTGGTGTTCATTGGCCCGCCACCGGACGCCATCACCGCCATGGGCGACAAGGCCTTGGCCAAGCAGCGCATGTTGCAAGCGGGCGTGCCCTGCGCACCGGGCTATCTGGGTGCTGACCAGAGCGACGCGGTGCTGACGCAGGAGGCGCACAGATTAGGCTACCCATTGCTGGTGAAAGCCGTGGCCGGTGGCGGTGGACGGGGCATGCGCCTCGTGCGCAGCGACACCGAACTGCAGCCCGGTCTGGAGGGCGCACGCCGGGAAGCCATCAGCGCATTCGGCGACGGCACGCTGATGTTGGAGCGCTTGATAGACAACGGCCGCCACATCGAAATACAGGTGTTTGCGGACGCGCATGGCAACGCGGTCTACCTGGGCGAGCGCGACTGCACGGCCCAGCGACGCCGGCAAAAGGTGATTGAAGAAGCGCCGTCCCCGGTGGTCAGCCCCGCCATGCGCGAGGCTATGGGGCGCGATGCGGTGGCCGCGGCGCTGGCGGTGGGTTACCGCGGTGCGGGCACGGTGGAGTTCATCGTCGATGAGCACCTCAAACACTACTTTCTGGAAATGAACACGCGCCTGCAGGTGGAGCATCCGGTTACCGAATGCATCACCGGTTTCGACTTGGTGGAGTGGCAGTTGCAAGTAGCCGCAGGCGAGCCCTTGCCAGCGCGGCAGGAAGACATCCGCCTGAGTGGCCATGCCATCGAGGCACGCCTGTATGTCGAAGACCCGTACACCGGCTTTGCCCCGCAGACCGGCACCGTGGCCTATTGGCAGCCCGAGCGTGCGTTGCAGCCCGGCGTGCGTATTGACGATGGCATCCGGCAAGGGAGCGTGGTTTCGCCGTTCTATGACCCGATGGTGGCCAAAGTCATTGTGCACGGGCGTGACCGCAGCGATGCCATTCGCCGACTGCGCGCGGCTTTGGCGAACGCGCCCTTGCTGGGCTTGAAGAACAACGGTCGTTTCCTGAGCGATTTGGTGGATCACCCCGCCTTCCGCGAAGCGCGGATGACCACCACGCTGATCGACCAGTGGCTGGAGCAGGGTGAGCCGCTGCTGCAAGCGCCGGTGCCCACCTTGGCGGCCTGGCAAGTCGCAGCCTTGGCGTTGGCGCAGCATCAAGGCAGCAGCTGGCGGGCCAACAGTGTGTCGGCCTACAGCGTGAGGTTGCAGTGCGGTGAAGTGGTGCTCACTGTGCGCATCAGCAGCGATGGTCAAGGCTTGACCACCATCACCATGGATGGGGTGACAGCGCAGGCCCGCGTCATCGCTTGGCAAGACGCTGTTTTGCGTCTGGAGCTGGACGGTGTGGCGCAGACCGCCATTGCCGTGTTCGCTGCGGGTGCATGGCATGTGGCGCATGCGGGCTACAGCCATGTGTTCAGCGAAGTGTCGGCCTTTCCCGATGCGGATGCTTTGAAAGATGCCAGCCGTGCACTATCGCCTGTGGCCGGCAAGGTCACGCAGGTGCTGGTGGCGCCGGGGGATGCGGTCAGAGAGGGCCAGCAACTCGTCTGCGTGGAGGCCATGAAGATGGAGATGTGGCTCTGCGCCGAACAGGCCGGCCAAGTGCAGGCGGTTCATGCCGGTACCGGCGAGCAGGTGGAAGCCGGCGCGGTACTGGTGGAGCTGAGCCCCGGGTCGGATGTGGCCGCCAATTAAACACACTGAGGAAACCCATGGACAAAGCCATATTGACCTGCGCCTTGACCGGCGTGTTGACCAACCCCAAGCAGCACCCCGTACCTGTCACGCCCGCCCAGATGGCGGCGGAGGCGCGCGATGCGTTCAATGCCGGCGCCAGCATCATGCACATCCATATGCGCATGCAGGAAGACGGCCTGGGGCACATGCCCAGTTGGGACCCGGATGTAGCCGAAAGCATTGTGAATGCCATCCGCGAGGCCTGCCCGGGCGTGATCATCAACCTGACCACCGGCGTGGTGGGCAAAGACATCAGCGGCCCCTTGAACTGCATACGCCGCGTGAAGCCCGAGATTGCCGCCTGCAACGCGGGCAGTCTGAATTACCTCAAGCTCAAGGAAGACGGCAGCTGGGCGTGGCCGCCCATGGTGTTCGATAACCCGGTGGCCAAGGTGCAGCAGTTTTTGGATGTGATGCAGGAGTGCGGCACCCACCCCGAGTTCGAGTGTTTCGATGTGGGCATCGTTCGGTCGGTGACCATGTATTTGAAGAACGGCATGCTCAAGCCCGACATGGGCCGGGCGGAATACAACCTGGTGATGGGCGTGGCCTCGGGCATGCCGTGTGACGCGGACCTGCTTTCGCTGTTGCCCAAGTACATGGCCACCGATAGCGTGTGGCAAACCACCTTGATTGGTCGCTCTGAGATCTGGCCAGTGCATCAGACGACTGCCGATTTGGGAGGCATGCTGCGGACCGGTCTCGAAGACACCTTCTATTTGCCCGATGGTGCACGCGCTGCCGGCAATGGTGTGCTCATCGAAGCGCTGGCAGCGTGCGCCCAGCGTGCAGGACGAACAATTGCAAATCCTTCTGAGGCGAGAGCCATTTTGGGCCTGCGAACAGGTTAGAATACGTACATCCCGAATGCTTCTGAAAAGAACGTTTGAAAAAGTTTCTCCGGAATTTCCGGATAGCATGAAAAAAAGCATGCTAGAATACGAAGCTTAGCGGCTGTAGCTCAGCTGGATAGAGTACTTGGCTACGAACCAAGGGGTCGTGGGTTCGATTCCTGCCAGCCGCACCAAAAAGTAAAGGTCTGCAATCGCAAGGTTGCAGACCTTTTTCTTATTCTGATTCCCAAATAGGCGGATCCATGAGCAAGGCTTTTACCAAAGAGTCCGATGGTGCAGACGACGATGAGCTGCAACTGCCTGCGCTGCCGGCCGGCGGCAAAAACTACATCACCCCCCAAGGTTTCGCCACATTGCGCGACGAGTTGCTCGACCTGATCGACAACGAGCGCCCCAAGATTGTGGAAATCGTGCACTGGGCTGCCAGCAATGGCGATCGCTCGGAAAACGGCGATTACCTCTATGGCAAAAAGCGCCTGCGCGAAATTGACCGCCGCATCCGTTTTCTCACCAAGCGCCTGGAGATTGCGGAGGTCACAGATCCCTCACTGCACCACGGCAATGAGCAGATTTTTTTCGGCGCCACTGTAACTTATGTGGACGATCAGGATGTGGAGCGCACCATCACTATCAAAGGGATTGACGAGTCCAACAGTGCAGCCGGTGAGGTGAGCTGGATATCGCCCATTGCGCGCACCTTGCTCAAGGCCCGCGAGGGCGACGAGCTCAAGTTGGTCATGCCCGACCGGGTGTGTGATATCGAGGTGCTGCGGGTGCAATACCCGGCGCCGCTTCCAACCTGAGGCTTTGACGAAAAGCGCTGCGGGCTAGAGGCTCAGCCCGTCCCGTTGGTAGCCCGTTGGGCGCGCAATACAAACGGGGTGCGCCGCAGGTTACGCAGCACGACATCGAGGTGCGCGGTATCGCGCACACCCACCAGGAAGCGCATGTCGGCGACATCGCGCACGCCATCCTGGCCCATGTCGATGTGGATGATGTCTGCTTCTGCAGACGCCAGAGCAGCAGCTACTTTCGCAAGCACCCCTTTGCCGTTATTGACGGTGACCAGCAGGCCCGTTTCGAAGGCGCGTACCGGCTCATCGGACCAGTCGACACCGATAAATCGTTCGCTGTCTTTGGCCAGCAATTTGCGGGCAACCCCGCAATCACCCATGTGAACTACGAGGCCTTCGCCGCGGCCAAGATAGCCCACGATGGAGTCGCCCGGCACCGGGCGGCAACATGGCGCAAATTGCACAGATGCGTTCTCGCTTCCATCCAGCGTAATAGAGCTGAGTGTGTTGGTTTCATGCGCGGTGAACCGCTCCCTGGTGAGGAGCAAGGCATCGGGCCTTTCACCGGCATCGCTGAGCAGGTTGACCATGCGTTTGGCCACAATATTCGCAATGCGCTTGCCCAGCCCGATGTCGGTCAACAACTCGTGTTTGTTTTTGTTGCCTGTAAAACGCAGCAGCTTTTCCCACAGAGCTTGGTTGGCTCCAGTTTCCTCAGGGAAACTCTCGATTCCTTCGGCGCGCAAAGCCTGCGCCAACAGGCGGGCCCCCAAGCTTTCGGACTCGGTTTGCTCCATGGTTTTGAGATGATGGCGAATTTTGGAGCGTGCCCGACCGGTGCGCACAAACCCCAGCCATGCGGGGTTGGGTGTGGACACTGTGGCGGTTACCACTTCGACTACGTCGCCATTCTTGAGTTCGGTGCGCAAAGGCACCTGTTCGCCATTGATGCGCGCTGCGACGGTGCGGTCACCGATGTTGCTGTGAATCGCGTAAGCAAAGTCCACTACCGTGGCGCCGCGCGGCAGGGCCATGATCTGGCTCTTGGGGGTGAACACATACACCGCATCCGGGAACAGATCGACCTTCACATGGTCCCAGAACTCCGCAGCGTCCCGTGTTTCATCCTGAATATCGAGCAGCGACTGCAGCCACTTGGTGCCCAGCCTATCGGCGGTACCGTCTTCAGGGTTGTTGACCTTGTAAAGCCAGTGAGCAGCGACGCCGGACTCTGCCACCACATGCATGGCTTCGGTGCGCATCTGAAATTCGATATTGATACCGGCAGGCCCAACGAGGGTGGTGTGCAACGACTGGTAGCCGTTGACCTTGGCGATCGCAATATGGTCTTTGAACTTGCCGGGCACCGGTTTGTAGAGTTGGTGCAATAAGCCCAGTGCGGTGTAGCAGTCGGTGACGTTGGGCACCAGCACGCGGAAGCCATAAATATCAGTCACCTGCGCAAAGCTCAGGTGCTTCTTGTCCATCTTCTGGTAGATGGAGAAAAGCGTCTTTTCGCGTCCTGCGATGCGGATCGGCATCTTGGCTTCGCCGAAGACCGCTTCCACTTCTTTTTGCACTTTCTGGATCAGGTCGCGCCGGCGGCTACGCGCCTTGGACACTGCTTTGGCCAGTACGGTGTACCGCCAGGGCCAGATGTGCTGAAAAGAGAGGTCTTGTAATTCGCGGTAAGTTTGATTCAAGCCCAGGCGGTGGGCAATCGGGGCATAGATGTCCAGTGTTTCAGACGAAATGCGGATCCACTTGCTGCGCGGCGTGTCCGACAGTGTGCGCATGTTGTGCGAACGGTCCGCAAGCTTGATCAAAATCACCCGAACGTCACGGGCCATGGCCAGCAGCATTTTGCGGAAGGACTCGGCCTGGTTTTCTTCCCGGGTGTTGAACTGAAGCTTGTCGAGCTTGGTTAAGCCGTCGACCAGCTCCGCCACCGGTGAGCCAAACTTCTCGATCAGCTCGATTTTGGTGATGCCGCAATCCTCCAGCGCATCGTGCAGCAGGGCAGCCATCAAGGCCTGCGCGTCCAACTTCCACTCCGCACACTGAGCCGCCACGGCGATCGGATGGGTAATGTAAGGCTCACCGTTGTTACGGAGTTGACCCAGGTGGGCTTCATCCGCAAAACGATAGGCCAAGCGCACTTGCTCCACATCGCTGCTGCTCAAGTAGTCGAGCTTGGCAGTCAGGCTGGCAAAGCTGGCAGCAGCGGCATTCACTGCGGCGATGGTGGCGCCCGGCTTGGCCGGTTTGCCACCCGCTGCGGTACTTGGAGGTGTTTGAAGAGTGATGCCCATGTTGTAAATGTAGCGCGGCGGCGCAGCTTGTGTGGCTCAAACGAAAAAAGCACCGCAAGCGGTGCTTTTAGTGGGGTGCGCGAGTCCTTACAGCGGGACTTTTTTGAGCATTTCCAAGCCGACTTTGCCAGCAGCAATTTCGCGCAGCGCAGTCACGCCGGGCTTGTTCTTGCTTTCGATCTTGGCGGTATGGCCTTGGCTCAGCATGCGGGCGCGGTAAGTCGCAGCCAAAACCAATTGGAAGCGGTTAGGAATCTGCGCGAGGCAGTCTTCAACAGTGATGCGGGCCATGGAGTTCTCCGGAAAGCTAGAGGATGTTCAGCGCTTGAAAAGTCTCGGCCCGGGCGCGGCGCTGGGCAGATATTTTGAGTCGCTGGGAGTGGACAATGGTTTTCAGATCGAAAAGCGCACGGTCGAACAGTTCGTTGATTATAACGAAGTCGAATTTCGCGACCTGAGCCACCTCCAACTGCGCGTTTTTCATGCGCATGTCGATGATGTCTGCTGAGTCTTCGCCGCGTCGCTCCAAGCGGGAGCGCAACTCTTCCCAGCTAGGGGGCAGGATGAAGATGCAAACTGCGTTGGAGAACACGTTTTTGATCTGGATCGCGCCTTGGAAGTCGATCTCAAGAATCACGTCAGCGCCCATGGCCATGCGATCTTCGATCGCTTTTTTGGAGGTTCCGTAGCGGTTGGAGTGGACATGCGCCCACTCGACAAACGCGTCGGCCTCCACCATCGCATCAAACTCAGGCTGCGACACAAAAAAGTACTCGCGGCCGTGTTTTTCTTGACCACGCGGTGGGCGGGTGGTGTGGGAAACAGAGGGTTGCAGGCGCGAATCCAGCTCCAACAAGGCCTTGCACAGGCTTGACTTGCCGGCGCCGCTGGGGGCTGCAACAACAAAAAGATTTCCGGGGTAGTCCATCGACTGAGGCTCCGTGATGCGGTGTCTAAAGTCGCCTTATTCTATGTTCTGCACTTGCTCCCGCATTTGCTCGACCAAAACCTTCATGTCAACGGAAATATGGGTCAACTCCAAAGCTGCAGATTTGGAGCCCATGGTGTTGGCCTCGCGGTGCAGTTCCTGGATCAAAAAGTCCAAGCGTTTTCCGATTTCGCCGCCCTTTTTAATCAGCCGCTCCAGCTCGTCAAGGTGGGAGTTCAGGCGGGTGATTTCCTCCGCCACATCAATTCGGATGGCAAATGCCGTGGCTTCGGTCAGGGCGCGATCCTGGGCGGCTTCCGGCAACGCGGCGCCCTCGGTGAGCGCCATCGCCTCTTTCCAGCGCTCCATGAATCGGGTGCGTTGTTGCTCCACCAATTTGGGCACCAGCGGCACCGCCTGCTCTGCGAGGCTGCGCAGTTGCGCAATATGCCCCAGCAACATGGTGGCGAGTCGGGCGCCTTCGCGCTGACGTGCGCTGAGTAATTCCTTGAGTACTTTTTCGGCCAGGGGCATCACGTCCGCACTCCAGTCGCGGCTAGTGCCTTGCTCTGCCGCCGCCAAGCGAATCACGTCAGCGACGCTCAAGGGGTTGGCACCCGGCAGCCACGCGCGGATGTTGTCCTGGGTAGCGTTGAGCTTTTGCAGTAGTTTTGGCGTGGCTTCAGGAATGCTGCTGGTGCTGGATGTCTCCACAGAGGCCCGCACTTCGACTTTGCCGCGCTTGAGCTTGCTGCCCAGCAACTCGCGCAGGGCAGGTTCGAACTGGCGCAGGTCTTCCGGGAGCCGGAAAGTCAGGTCAAGAAAGCGGCTGTTGACGGAGCGCACCTCCAAGCCCAGTTGGGTTACCGGTTGGTTGCGGGCTTCGCCCTCAGGGGCGGAATGGGCTGTGCTGTGCTGTGCACTGGCATAGCCGGTCATGCTGTAAACTGGCATCAAGGGCTTTCGCGGCGATGGAAACGGCCCCGAGAATAACCCGTTTCAACACCACATCACGAGTGACTCCACTGCACCTATGTCAAAGGTCAAGCCAGCGCCTCTTCCCCCGGACACCATCATTGGCGGATACCGCATCATCCGGAAAGTCGCCGCCGGAGGTTTCGGCTTGGTGTATCTGGCACTTGATGCCGAAGGACAGCAGGTCGCAGTCAAAGAGTATTTGCCCTCGTCACTGGCCTCCAGGGCGCCCGGCGAGTTGCTACCGCAAGTGCAAGCGGAAAAGCTCTCTCTGTATCGCTTGGGCTTGAAGAGTTTTTTTGAAGAAGGGCGCTCACTGGCTCAAATTTCGCACCCTTCAGTGGTGAGTGTGTTGAACTTCTTCCGCGAAAACGAGACCGTCTACATGGTCATGAATTACCTCGAAGGCGCGGCCTTGCAGGATTTCATTGTGACCGCACGGGACCAGAAAAAGAGCAAGGTATTCCGCGAGTCGACGATTCGCTCTTTGTTTGATGAGATCTTGCGCGGGCTGCGCATCGTGCACCAGCACAAGATGCTGCATCTTGACATTAAGCCCGCCAATATTTTTATCACCGATGACAACCGCTCGGTGCTGATCGATTTCGGTGCAGCCCGTGAGGTGCTGAGCAAAGAGGGCAATTTCATCCGCCCGATGTACACCCCCGGTTTTGCAGCGCCCGAAATGTACCGGCGCGACGCCTCCATGGGCCCCTGGACCGACATTTATGCCATCGGTGCTTGTATCTACGCCTGCATGCAGGGTTACCCGCCCAATGAAGCGCCCCAGCGTATTGAAAAAGACCGTATCGCCACCGCCTTGGCGCGCTTGCGGGGCGTCTACTCCGACAACCTGATTGAGGTTGTGGAGTGGTGTATGGCGCTGGATCCGTTGTCCCGGCCACAGTCTGTGTTCGCCTTGCAAAAAGAACTTTCGCGAGAGGGCGAGCGCCGCTACACCAAACTGACGGTCACTGAAAAAGTGCGCATGCAATTTGACTCCATAGTCGCCGACACCAAAAAAACAGTTATGGGTGCGGCCTCTGATGCACCAGGGGCCAGGCCGAAATGAAGTTTTCCGTTTTTCAGATCAGCCGTAAGGGCGGTCGGGAAAAAAATGAAGACCGGATGGGGTACTGCTATACCAAGTCATCCGGCATTTTTTTGTTGGCCGATGGCATGGGCGGTCACCCCGAAGGAGAGATTGCGTCGCAAATGGCATTGCAGGTGATTTCGGCGATGTACCAGAAGGAAGCACAACCTGAACTGATGGATGTGCGCGACTTCTTTAATAAAGCCATTATTGCCGCGCACCGTCAAATCCTGCGTTATGCGGCCGAGCGCAATTTGCCCGATACCCCGCGCACCACCCTGGTAGCCGCTGTGGTGCAAGGTGGCGCTGCCCATTGGGTGCATTGTGGCGACTCCCGTGTGTATTTTGTGCGTCAGGGTGAGCTGTTGACCCGCACCCGTGACCACTCCTATGCAGAGCAGCGCGACATGGAACGGCCCAGCGGGGCGCCGGTCAACTTCAACCGCAATGTGCTGTACACCTGCTTGGGCTCACCCACCCGCCCAGTGTTTGATGTAACCGGGCCGGTGCCCTTGCATCAGGGCGACCGCATGATGCTGTGTTCTGACGGGCTCTGGGGGCCTTTGCAGGACGAAGATATCGTGTTTCACATGTCGCAAAAGCCGGTGGCGGAGTCGGCTCCTGACCTGGTCGAGCAGGCCATGTTGCAGGGCGGTCCGAACTGCGACAACGTCACACTCATCGCCATGGAGTGGGAAACCCCGGACAGCTTCGAGTCCACCCGCGGGACGATTTCGACCGACAGCATCCACGACGGCGTATTCGCTTCGACGGTGCAGGCCGCGTGGGCTGACTCCGAAGTCGATGATTTGGACGACGAGGCCATTGAGCGCTCGATCGCCGAAATCAATGAGGCGATTCGCCGCTCGGCTGCCCGCAAGCTTTGATCGCTTTTCCGGCCTGCCCGGATTTATGAGGAACTACCCATGACAGCATTTGTCCGCCACGACGCCCGCGCCGCCGATGCACTGCGCCCGGTGCGCATCACGCGCCACTACACCATGCACGCTGAGGGCTCGGTGTTGATTGAGTTCGGCAACACCAAGGTGCTGTGCACCGCGTCGGTGGAAGAGAAGGTGCCACCGCACAAACGCGGCAGTGGTGAAGGTTGGGTCACTGCCGAATACGGCATGTTGCCCCGCGCCACCCACAGCCGCAGCGACCGCGAGGCCGCCCGCGGCAAGCAAACCGGCCGCACCCAGGAGATTCAGCGGCTGATTGGTCGCTCGCTGCGCGCAGTGTTTGACCTGAAAAAACTGGGCGAGCGCACCATCCAGCTCGATTGCGATGTGATCCAGGCCGACGGCGGCACCCGCACCGCTGCCATCACCGGCGCCTTTGTCGCTGCGCAAGACGCAGTCAATGGTTTGCTAGCCGCTGGCAAGATCACCGAGACGCCCATCACAGCCTCTGTGGCCGCTATCAGCGTGGGCATCGTGGAAGGCACGCCCTTGCTGGACCTGGAGTACACCGAAGATTCGGCCTGCGATACCGACATGAATGTGGTGATGACCGGCGCCGGGCACTTTGTAGAAGTGCAGGGCACGGCTGAAGGCGTGGCTTTCACCCGCGCCGAGATGGATCAATTGCTGACGCTGGCTGAAAAAGGCGTGGGTGAACTCATGCTGTTACAGCAGCAGGCACTATCAAAATAATAGCTGCTCGCGCATATTCTGCGGGCGCCAGAGGCTTATTTCATATGAAGATTGTTCTTGCATCCAATAACCAGGGCAAGCTCGCCGAGCTCAATGCCATGTTCGCCCCGCTGGGCTGTGAACTGGTGCGCCAGGGCGACCTGGGCGTGCCCGAGTCGCCTGAGCCGTTTCGCACTTTTATTGAAAACGCGCTGGCTAAGGCGCGCAACGCGGCCCAGCACACTGGCTTGCCCGCGCTGGCCGATGACGCCGGGTTGTGTGTGGACGCCTTTGGCGGATTGCCGGGTGTGGACACGGCCTACTACGCCACCCAGTTCGGCTACGCCAAAGGGGACGACAACAACGTCACCGCCCTGCTGGAGCAAATGAAAGACGTCACCAACCGCCGCGCTGCGCTGGTGAGCACCCTGGTGGCGGTGCGCAGTGTGGATGACCCGGAGCCGCTGATTGCAGTAGGCCGTGTGGTCGGGCTGATTGCGCCTGAGCCGGTGGGCAGCAACGGCTTCGGCTTCGACCCGGTGATGTGGATCCCGGAGTTCGGCCAGACCTTTGCCCAGCTGCCAGTGGAAGTCAAAAACGCCCACAGCCACCGTGGCCGGGCGGCTGCTGCCATGGCCGCCTTGATTCGGTCCAACTGGCTCGGAGCCTGAGGCGCATGATTCCGATCACGCCCGTTGCCGAGGGCGCTGCCGCGGTGCAGCGCGACATCCAGCACTACATGCGCCCGGGTAGCTTGCAGTTCAGCGCGCTGCCACCTTTGTCGTTGTATGTGCACCTGCCGTGGTGCATCAAGAAGTGTCCTTACTGCGATTTCAACTCGCATGAGCAAGCCAAAGACGGCGTGCAAGAGCAGCGCTACATCGACGCGGTGATCGCCGACCTGGAGGCGGCCTTGCCCCTGATATGGGGTCGCAACATCCACAGCATCTTCATCGGTGGCGGCACGCCCAGCCTGTTTTCGCCGGAGTCCATCGACCGATTGTTGGGTGACATCCGAGCCCGGTTGCGGCTGGAGGCGGACTGCGAAATCACCATGGAGGCCAACCCCGGCACCTTTGA
>DAINNP010000053.1:0-11713 GCA_036735785.1 Rhodoferax sp.
AGAGCCCAGGCACAACAGACAAGGTACGCCAGGGCCAGGCCCCCCGGTCGCTCAAACCTGTTCTGCTGATGTGGTGGATAAACATAGGCGCCCAGTGTAGCAAACACGCCCGCTGTAAAAATAGCCCGAAAAAACACGTCACCAGCACAAACCCTGATGCGCGTTCTAATCCGCAAAGGCACAATCGAATTTACAAAAAAGAACGGTCGTTCTATTTAGGGTTTTTATGACACTGAAACAGCTTCTTTCCATCTGGGTGCTGGCGGCATGTACTGCGACGGGTGCGATTGCAGCACCCGACGTTCACGGCGTAAAAATTGAAGACACCATCACACTGGCCGGCAGCAAACTGCAGCTCAACGGCGCAGGCACCCGCTTCAAAGCCGTGTTCAAGGTCTATGTCGGCGAGCTCTACACCAGCCAGAAGGTCAGCTCGCTCGATGAGCTGATTGCAGCGCCCGGGCCCAAGCGGCTGAGCATGACGTTTGTGCGCGAAATCGAAGCCGGTCCCTTCGGCAAGTTGCTGACGCGCGGGGTGGAAGACAACGTACCGAAGAACGAAATGTCCAAGCTGGTGCCGGGTCTGATCCGCATGGGCGACATCTTCACGGTGAACAAAGTGCTGGTCCCAGGGGATGTAATCCATCTCGACTGGATACCGGGCACCGGTATGGTCGTGACCGCCAAAGGCAAAGTCCAAGGCGAACCCTTCAAAGAGCCCGAGTTCTACAAGGCGATCATGTCTATCTGGTTCGGTCCTGCACCCGCCGACTTCAAACTCAAAGAGGCCTTACTCGGCCAAAAATAAGACCGGTTTTACTCCAAGCCTCACAGGCCGATATGGAAACGTATCGGCCTTTTTTGTTGCCCAGCTCGCACCTACCGGATCAAGGTGACAAATTAACCGCGGCGCGTTAGATTGGGTGGCGGTACCTCCATCGCATCCTATAACTCGGGGAGACTTACGTGAAACTCAGTCTAAAGCTGCCACTGGCATTTGCCTTGGCCTTGGTGTTGCTGTTCATGGGTGGCGTCTTTGGGATTCGAACACTCAACCACGCGGTGGACACCTACCGGATCGACGTACTACGCCATGTTGAAGCCAATAAAAAAGCGGCCGATATCGCGGGCCAGTTTTCAGTCGCCATCCAAGAGTGGAAGAACGTGTTGCTCCGCGGGAAGAACCCGAAAGACCTGGACACCTATTGGGCAGCGCACCAAAAAGAAGTGGCGAAAGTCATCGAAGGGGTGAACGCCTTGAGCCGTGAAATGGACGATGCCATCAGCCGCGACCTGGCAACCAGGCTCGCATCGGCCATGGTCAGTACTGCGAAGGCTTATGAGACTGCCTTTATGGCGTTCAAGGAAAGCGGGTTCGATGCCACGGTCGGCGACAAAGCCGCCCGCGGCAAAGACCGGGAATCTGCCGCGCTGCTGATCGCACTGCGTAAACACCTGTCCGAGGAAGAGGCCCAAGCCAGTGAAAGCGCCAGTGCACTGGCCTCACGCGGAAGTGCATTGGCCTACGGCGTCATGAGCCTGGTAACTCTGATCGGCTTCGCCGGCAGCATTTGGATGAGCCGGCAAATTGTGCGCCCTCTGAGCGAGGCAGTAAATGCAGCAGACAGGGTGTCCCGAGGAGACTTGAGCACAGCCCTCCACCCCCGGGGACAGGACGAAATCGCCCTCCTGCTGCGGTCACTGCAAACCATGCAGACCAACCTGTCCACACTGGTCACCAAAGTACGGCAAGGCGCTGAAAACGTGTCCTACGCGAGCGCAGAGATTGCCCATGGCAATCACGACCTGTCGATCCGCACCGAACAGCAGGCAAGCGCGCTACAAGAAACCGCTGCGTCCATGGACGAATTGGGTGCGACAGTGAGCCGCAGCTCCGAGGGTGCAGCACAAGCGAATGAGCGCGCAGTGAGCGCCTCGGAGGTCGCCTCGCGCGGTGGAGACGCGGTGGGCAAAGTGGTCGAGACAATGAAAGGCATTCACACCGCATCGAGCCGGATTTCAGAAATCATCGGGGTCATCGACGGCATCGCGTTCCAGACCAATATTCTGGCCCTGAATGCGGCAGTCGAGGCAGCCCGGGCCGGCGAGCAAGGCCGCGGTTTTGCGGTGGTGGCCGCAGAGGTCCGTAGCCTGGCCGGCCGGAGTGCCGAGGCCGCCAAAGAAATCAAAAGCCTGATCAACGCCAGCGTGGAACAAGTCGCACTCGGGAGCAGCCAAGCCGCACAAGCCGGCCACACCATGGAAGAAGTGGTGAATGCCATCCGCGAGGTCACCACCATGGTGAACGACATCAGCAATGCCAGTCAGGAGCAACGCATTGGCGTGAGCCAAGCAGGGCATGCGATCACCTTGATCGATGAGACAACCCAACAAAACGCAGCATTGGTTGAACAAATGGCTGCCGCTGCATCGGGGTTGAAGGAGCAAGCCAAGGAATTGGTGGGCGTTGTCACCGTTTTCAGACTCGCCACTTGACGACCGGGCCGGACCGGGCCGGCCGGAAGTTTTCTAGACCCAGCGCAGCTGCGTCAGGCGGTCGACAACTGCATCAGCGTCGACCTGATCCACCGGTTCGCCGTGGTTGTAGCCATAACTCACCAGCAATACGGGGCAACCCGCCGCACGCGCCGCTTGCGCATCATTGCTCGAGTCGCCCACCATGAGGGTACGTCCCGGCACGGTGCCGAGTCGTTCGCAGGCGTGCAACAAAGGCATGGGGTCCGGCTTCTTCCGGGCTACCGTGTCGCCGCCAATCACGAGTGGAAAAAATGGCGCAAGGCCTTTCTCTTGCAGCAAGTCGCGCGCAAACGCAGCCGGCTTGTTGGTCACGCACACCATGGGTAGCCCTGCCCGCTGCCAGCCGGCCAGCGCATCACGAACTCCGGGGTAGACCTCGGAATAGTGTCCGTTGACCGCCCGGTAGTGGTGCTGGTAAGACGCCCATGCCTGCTCGAAAAGTGCTACGTTATCAGTAGCAGCAACCCCTTGATCAATGTGCGCCAGAAGGCCTTTTATCAAGTTTTCCGAGCCTTTACCCACCAGCCGCTCGACCAAGGCTTGTTCCACCACAAAATCGCGGTACGGCAGCGGCAGATCTGCCACCATACGCTGCAGAGCCTGCACAAAATCACCCAGCGTGTCGACCATGGTTCCGTCCAGGTCGACGATCACAGCATCTACATTTGACCGGGGCCAATCCAACATCTCACTCACGAATTCCACTCCTGATGGCGCGCGCCTGAATCCAGGACACGAGTTCATTCACGGGCAAAGGCTTGGCAATCCAATACCCTTGGGCTTTCTGGCAACCCATGGCCGCCATTTGCAAGGCTTGCGCCTCGGTTTCAATGCCTTCGGCCACAGTGCCGAGTTTGAGCGTTGCAGCAACCCGCAAAGTCGCTTCGATCAGCACCCGGTGGTATTCGCTCTTGTCGAGCAAGTTCACAAACGACCGATCGATCTTCACCGAGTGAACCGGCAACTCGTGCAAGCACGCGAGGGATGAGTAGCCGGTACCGAAATCGTCCAGCGACAGCGCAATCCCCATCGCCCGCAGGTCTTGCAAGGTGCTTTGCACCAGCGCATCTTGCGCGGCCAAGCTCTCGGTGACTTCCAGCACCAGCTGAAAGGGCTCCATATTGGCCAGGCGCAGGGCGTCCCGCACCGCCTCCACCAGCCCCGGCTCCCGGAGTTGCGCCCGGGACAGGTTGACCGACACGCTGGGTGGCGCCTCCGGCCCCAGCACACGCTGCATTTTTTCAAAGGCCTGGCAGGCCTCTTGCAACACGAACTGGCCCAGGGCGGCTATCAAGCCGCAAGACTCCGCCAGCGGAATAAAGTCCACCGGCGACACTGCGCCACGCACCGGATGGTGCCAACGCACCAAGGCTTCCATTCCCGCCAGCCCGTATCCGGGCAGATCCACAAGCGGCTGGTACACCACCGACATTTCACGCTGGGCCAGCGCATCGCGCAGGTCGTTTTCGAGCGCCACGGAATTGCTGACCTGGGAACGCATGGCAGGGTCGAACACCACATAGCGCGCGCGGCCCGTGCGTTTGGCTTCATACATGGCAATGTCAGCGTCACGCAGCACGCTGTCAGCATCGGGCTCGGCGTGGGCGCTGGTCACGATACCGATACTCACTGTCGAAATCACCCGGTGCCCCTCCACGGTGTAGGGCACAGCCAAGGTGTCTAGCAAACGGCTCGCGACATGGATCGCATCGAGATCGCCCCGGATGTCATCCAGCAGCACCACGAACTCGTCTCCGCCGATACGGGCCGCCACTTTTTCGAAGTCGTCGCCCAGGGTAAAGGCATCACCCGGCCGGAGGCTGTCTTCGAGGCGGCGCGCGATCTGGCGCAACAGACCGTCGCCCACCGTATGCCCCAGGGTGTCGTTGACCTGCTTGAAGCGGTCAAAGTCCATGAACAAGACGGCAAAGTGGTAGCCGGGCTCGGTGCGGTGCCGTTCAATCGCCGTGCGGATCAACTCCAGCATCACGGTCCGGTTGGGCAAGGCCGTCAAGTCGTCGGTGCGCGCGGCAGAGCGGAGCTGCTGCTCCAAGGCCTTTTGGGCATTGACGTCCATCGCCACGCCGGCAATCCGCAGCACCCGGCCTTGCACCGTGCGGTCCGCCGCGCGGCCTGCAAACAAAATCCAGATCCAACGACCGGACTGATGCCGCAAGCGTACCGAGAGCCGATGCTCATGGGTTTCATCCAGCAGGTGTTGGCGAATCGACTCCTTCCAGGGCAACCAATCGTCCGGGTGAATCAATGCTCTCCAACTCGCTGCGTGGGGGGACAAAACCCCGTCGGGATAGCCCAGGAACTGCTGCATGCGGCGGTTCCAGCCCACGCTGTTGTCCACCAGGTCCCAATGCCAAATCCCCAAGCCTGCCCCGGATACTGCCAGCGACAAAATCTCTTGCTGGGAGCGCACTTCACTCAAATCGGTCGCCACCAGCACCCAACCGGCGTCGCCGCCTGCAGGGTCTGCAATCGGCTGCATGTCCACCAGCACCCAGCCCCGCAAGCCTTGCCTCGTCAATATGCGGACCTCACGCTTGATACCACGGCCTTGTGCCAGGGCTTCGGTGAACTCTGAAAAATGCGTCGGATCCGCACTGCGCCCTCGCAACAACGTGCCGATCCGGCGGCCTTGCGCCGCCTCGCTGGTGTAGCCGGTGAGCTCGGTGAATGCCTGATTGATCCAGGTCACCCGGTGGGAGGCATCGGTAATCGCAATCGCATTGGAGCTGATTTCGGCGACAGTCGCCATGCGCTTGAGCCGCTCGGCTTGGCGCGATAACTCTTCATATTGGCGGCGCACCGCCCGGGCAGTGGGTTCCACCAGAAACACCGCCAGCGCAAGGATCAGGAGCACAACCCCACCGACGATGGCCCATATCGTGCTGATCACGCGGTGACTGCGCTGCGAGGTGTCCGCGGCCAGTTGCTGCGCAAGGGTGTACAGCGTCATCTCCGCACGCGAGATGACCAGCATGGCGCTGCGGACCTCCGTGTCCTGCAGCGCCCGGGGCGTCTCGCCGGACAGATTTGCCCTGTCGAGTGACGCCCAAAGGGCCTCGCGGACTACCAGCCAATCCTTCAAGGCAGCAATGGTTTCCCGGGAGGAAAGCGGGGCACTCTCCGACTGGCGGCGCTGCATTTGATCCAGCACATCCGCCTCTTTGCGCAGTCGCAGCGTGGTGGACGCCAGCGCCTGCCAACGATCCGGGTCCGGCGCTTGCGCCTTCGGGTCGGGTACCAACAGGCTGAGCCGCTGCAGTAACACCCGCTGCTCGGACACGCTGTGCAATATGTGAAGGTCCAATTGCCGGTCTTCCTGCCACTGCAAAGACAATACGGCACGATAAAGCCCGAGCACCAACAGCAGCAGCAACACCCCGTACATGGCGCAGCGCACCAGTACATGGGTGTACAGCCAGCCCGAAGGAGGCACGCGGAGTCGCTGCATCAGCACGCGGAGGGTAGCCACAAATCGCGGAGTGTGATGCAACGCTGGATCAGCGAGCGATGCGTCAAGCCGCCAGCGCCAGGCGCATGGCGTCGACGACCGACTTGTAGTCCGGCTTGCCGAAAATGGCACTGCCTGCCACAAAGGTGTCTGCACCGGCATCGGCTACGCGGCGGATGTTGTCGGTCTTGATGCCACCATCCACTTCTAGGCGGATGTCTTTACCGCTTGCGTCGATGCGCTTGCGCACTGCCTCGATCTTGCGCAAGGCCGAGTCAATAAAGCTCTGCCCGCCAAAGCCGGGGTTCACGCTCATGATGAGAATCAGATCGATGTCGTCGATCACCCAGTCCAGCACATCCAAAGGCTCGGCGGGGTTGAACACCAAACCGGCTTTTACGCCCTTGCTCTTGATGGCCTGCACGCTGCGGTGCACATGGCCGGAGGCATCGGGGTGAAAGCTGATGTAGTCCGCACCGGCCTCGGCAAAGCTCGCCGCCAGCGCATCCACCGGGGAAATCATCAAATGCACATCAATCGGCACTGCCACGCCGGCCGCTGTTTTGGCATGGGGCTTGAGTGCACTGCAAATCATGGGGCCGAAGGTCAGGTTCGGCACATAGTGGTTGTCCATCACGTCAAAGTGAATCCAGTCCGCACCTGCCGCGATAACGTCAGTCACCTCTTGACCCAAACGGGCAAAGTCGGCGGAAAGGATGGAGGGAGCAATGCGAAAGGTCATAACAACGACGTCCGGGTAAGGGTGAACAGGTTTATAGGGGTATTTCGGATTGCATATTTTCGCAGGTAGCATTGCCCGATGGCCAAATATGCTTTTATGGTGGAAGTCAGCCCCCAATACTTGGCGGACCAATCCGCACCCAACGAAGACCTCTACGTCTTCGCCTATACCGTCACGATCACCAATGTCGGCGAAGTGACAGCCCAATTGATCTCGCGCACCTGGAACGTCAACGACGCGACCGGGCATACCGAGCGCGTCAAAGGGCTGGGGGTGGTGGGACAGCAACCCCTACTTAAGCCCGGCCAGGCCTTCGAATATACGAGCGGCACCCGTTTGCGCACCCCCACCGGCACCATGCACGGCAGCTTTTTCTGTGTGGCCGAGGATGGTGAAAAGTTTGATACCGATATCCCGATGTTCGTTCTGGACGCCCTGAGCGACGCCGGCGGCTCGCGCACCTTGCATTGAGTAACGCCATGGCCCAAGACGACCTCTCGACCCTGCTGGAACAACTGGAACACCCCACCACCGGGGTGGAGCGCCATATTTGGCTGATCCGCTTGATTACCTGGGTGCGCGGGGCCGAAGACGCGCCGGAAGCACCCGTTGCACGCGTGACGCTGCTCCTCGATGTGCTGGCCGCCCGCCCCCATACCACCAGCCTGCTGCGCAGCTGGTGGGCCGAACTGCTGGGCACTGTCGACGGCAGCACCTTGCTCTCGGACTACGGCTTCGGGTCCCGCAACGCCTTCATGAGCGAGCTCATGGAGCGCTTGAACCGCAAGCTCCTGCCGGCCACGCCGGAAACCCAAGACGCCTCCGAATTGTTTGCACTGGTGCTCAACGACCCGCGGGATGCGCGCTGGATCGCTGCACTCCCGGCAGATGCCCTGACACGGCTGGCAACCCTGCTTTCTTTGTCGGTGCCGCCCCCCGGGCCTGTGGGTGCTTTGCGGCCGGTCAGTGTCTGGCAGCACACCTTGCTCAATGCACTGACGTTTTGTGTCAGCCAGATTCGGGCCACAGGCTTCTCCCAGGAAATGCGGCTGCGCATGAGCAGCCCGGTGCGGGATGGCAGCCCGTTCCACACCCTTGCTGCCGACCTCGACAAAGTGATAGACACCTGGCTGGGCGGCGCCAACACCGGCGCTGCCGCGCAGCACTTTCGCACCCAGCTGGATGCCTGCCGGCAGGCAGCTGCCACGGTGTACTCCCACCTGGATGCGCATGGCATTTCGGTGGATCTGGTGTTCCGCCTTCGCCAGCTCCGCGAGCGGGTCTTGCGGGTGCGCGCTTTGCTGGACTGCCTGCTCGACGACACCGACCACACCAGCACCGCCAGGCTGCTCTCGCACCTGGCCAGCGTCGGACAAGAGCAACGCAGCGTGGGCGCCTTGATTGCCTCCAACTCCTCGCTGCTGGCGGCCAAGGTAGCAGAGCGCAGCTCTGAGACCGGTGAACACTACATCACCCGCAACCGCGCGGAATACCGGGCCATGCTCGGCAACGCGGCTGGCGGCGGGGCCTTGACGGCCCTGACCACCGCCATGAAGTTCGGCATCATGGCGCTGGGGCTGTCTGCGTTCTGGTACGGGTTCTGGTCGGGCGTGATGTATGCCGCCAGCTTTGTGCTGATCCAGATGCTGCATTTCACGCTGGCCACCAAGCAGCCCGCGATGACGGCCCCTGCCATGGCCGCCAAATTGAAAGACATTTCAGACTCGCAAGCGCTGCAGGCCTTTGTGGACGAGGTCACCCACCTGGTGCGTTCGCAGATGGCTGCCATATTGGGGAACGTGGTCTTGGTGTTTCCGGTCACGGTGCTGCTGTCCACCGCCATGGTGTTGACCACCGGCGCGCCAATGCTCACCCCCGAAAAAGCTGATTACGTGCTGCACTCGCTCACGCTGCTCGGGCCCTCGTTGCTGTTTGCAGCGTTCACCGGCGTGTTGCTTTTCTCGAGCAGCATTGTGGCGGGCTGGGTCGAAAACTGGTTTGTGCTGCACCGCCTGGACTCCGCCATCCGCTACAACCCCCGCATCACCGCGTGGCTGGGTGCGCTGCGGGCCGATCGTTGGGCCCAGTTTATGCGGCACAACATCTCAGGCTTGGCCGCCAACATCTCGCTGGGCATGATGCTCGGCTTGGTCCCCGCCATCCTGGCGTTCTTGGGCCCTGCCCTCGACGTGCGCCACGTCACGCTGTCAGCCGGCCAATTGGGCGCGGCCTGCGCGGCGCTGGGCTGGGAGGTGGTGCGCAGCCCAGCCCTGTGGTGGGCGGCAGCCAGCATCCCGCTGATCGGCCTGCTGAACGTGGGCGTGAGCTTTTACCTCGCATTCAGGGTGGCCCTGCAGGCTCACAACATCTCGGGGGTAGACCGCTCCCGCATCCGGTCGGCCATCTGGCAACGCCTGCGCACAGCCCCGATGAGCTTTTTGTGGCCCGCTAAAGAATGAGTTCCCTGGGTGAGTTTGAGCTGATCGCGCAGTACTTTGTGCGCGCCCACCGGCCGCTGCCCACCCAGGTGGTGCTGGGCATTGGCGACGACTGCGCCTTGCTGCAACCCACCCCCGGCATGCAATGGGCCATCAGCAGTGACATGCTGGTCAGCGGGCGCCACTTTTTTGCCGATGTGGATCCGCGCACCTTGGGCCACAAGGCACTGGCCGTGAACCTGAGCGATCTGGCCGCCTGCGGCGCTACGCCCGTGGGCTTCACCCTGGCGCTGAGCCTGCCAGAAGCCAATGCCCCATGGTTGCATGACTTTTCGCAAGGGCTGTTTGCGTTGGCCGATGCCCATGGCTGCCCCTTGGTGGGTGGCGACACCACCCAAGGCCCGCTCAACATCTGTATCACCGTGTTTGGCGAAATCCCGCCCGGCCAAGCGCTGCTGCGTAGCGGAGCCCAAGCGGGCGACGACATCTGGGTCAGCGGCACGCTGGGCGACGCGGCCTTGGCGCTGCATTGCCTCTGGGGCCGCGATGCACTGCCGGCGCCCGACTTGGCACGAGCCCGCCAGCGCCTGGAGCAACCCAGCCCCCGGGTCGCCTTGGGCCAAGCCTTGCGCGGTGTCGCCCACGCCGCGGCCGATGTCAGCGACGGCTTGTTGGGCGACCTGGGCCACATTCTCAAAGCCAGCAAGGTTGGCGCTGATTTGATGGCCGCTGACGCTATGACTTTAATAGCTAGCAGCGCATATTCCACCAGCGCTAACGGCCTATTTGACCCTCAATCGGATCGTACCGCAGCAGTGCTCGAATATGTGCTGAGCGGCGGCGACGACTACGAACTCGTATTCACCGCAGCCCCGGCTGAGCGCGAGGCCATTGCCGCTGCAGGCACGAAGAGCAACACCCCTGTCACCCGTGTCGGCACGGTGACCTCAGCGCCTGGCGTGCGGGTACTGTGGCCGGACGGCAGCCAGGCGCTTGGCAAGTGGGCCAGCTTTGACCATTTCAAAGCGGTAGCCACGCCGGGGTCCTAAAGGGTCAGCGAAAGACCAGTGAGCGCTCCTGCTGCCCCGCCCCCTAGTTCAACAGCGAGTAGCGTTGCGCCAGCTCCGGGGGAATATCCTCCGCCGAGGTCATCGGCATGGCAGAGGTGGTGGGCGGGCTGAGGTTTTCTCCGGACCCAAGCGCGTCCCGCGCCCGCAGGTTCAAACTGCGGGCAGGCTCCAACGAAGGACTGCCCAAGAAAAATCCCTGGGCGACATCGACCTCCAAGGCCTTCATCGTCAACAGCTCCACCCCAGTTTCCACCGACTTGGCCACCAGCAAGGCGTTTTGCGTGCGGGCAATCCGCACCAGGCTACGCACCATCCGGCTTTGTTCGGACTCGGTGGCGATGTTGTGGGTCCACCGGGGCGCCATCTTCACCATGTTCGGAAGCAAAACACTCCAGGCATTCATGCTCTTTTCAGAAGCACTGAAGTTATCCAGCGCCACCGTGACACCCGCCGTCCGCAAAGGGGACAAGGCGTCGAGCAAGGCATCCAGCTTGTGCACACGGGTGTAGCCAGACACATCCAAACCGACATGCTTGGGGTTGATATGGTGTTTGTGCATCAGCGGCAACAAATTCACGGTTCCCTGCGACTGCTGGAGTTGCACCAATGACTGGGCACTGAAATTCACAAACAGCTTGCCTTTGCCGATCTGCGAGGACCATTGCTCCATCACCGCCTCAAGGCAGGCCAACTCCAACTCTTGGAGACAGTTTTCTTTTTCGGCCGTCTTCCACAAGTCTTCCAAACTTGTATCTGCAAGGGTCCGGGGTGGGCGGACCAAGGCCTCTTGCCCGAGCACGATGCCGGTGCGCAAGTCCACCATAGGCTGAAACACCGGCGCCAGGCCTTCGCTGCCCAGCAATTGCATGACATTACGGCCCCGGCTTACCGGTGCGCGGCGCAACCATTTCCCCATTTTCAAGAACCACTCAGCCATTCCAACCCTTTCAAAAACTAACGGACACCCGGCTACGGCCGCACGGTGCCCTTTCACGGAAGAGGCGACTCCCTTCAAGTCCGGTTGCAGGTGACAGTCCACCACCGGTCTTGACGACGCACCGGCACCACTGCCGCTGCATCCGTCATGCCCATCATGCGTGATCATTACACGCCGCTTAACCATTGAACGCAAGCCGCCCCGAAGCCAGGCCGGACACTTTTTGCCCCGAAAATCAGGGCATGAGCCGCCTCTCTCTCACCCGGACCAAGATCTACAACACCGTCGCCCGGCAGCTGCATGGGCAAGTGCCCTGCTGGGTCTGCGGTCAACACGTCACCCCGGAAGACGCTACGCTGGAGCACATCCGCCCCCAAAGCGAGGGCGGCAGCAGCCACCTGGAAAATTTGGCCATCAGCCATGGCACCTGCAACCGGGGACGCCACATTCCACAACAGGCCGCCTGAGAGGTCTAGGCGCTGGAGGTAAAACTTTGTAAACCTAGCTGTCTTGCGTCAG
>DAINNP010000054.1:0-11597 GCA_036735785.1 Rhodoferax sp.
TCTGCGCCCGACAGGCCGCGAATATCACTGGCGGTAGCCCGCAGGACTTGCTTGCTTTCCGGGGTCTGGCCGTTGGTGGATACCACCGTCACGTTATCGGGCAAGAAGGCTGCCGACATGGCTACCGCAGCGGTCAAGAGGCCACCGGGGTCATTGCGCAGGTCCAGCACCATGCCTTTAATTTTGGGGTCTTGCTTGTAGAGTTCGTCCACTTTCTTGGCGAAGTCTTCGAAGCTGCGTTCCTGGAATTGACTCACGCGGATCCAGGCGTAGCCTGGCTCCACTACTTTTCCACGGACGGATTGCTGCTTGATTTCTTCCCGAATGATCGTGACCGGGAAGGTGCGATTTTCTTCCTTGCGGAAGATGGTCAGAAGCACCTTGGTATTGGGCTCGCCACGCATCCGTTTCACGGCTTCGTTCAGGGTCAGCCCCTTGACCGCGGTGTCATCGATTTTGGTGATTAGGTCATTGGTTTTGAGGCCAGCGCGGAAGGCGGGAGATCCCTCAATGGGCGAGACGACTTTGACAAGGCCATCCTCTTGGGTGATTTCGATGCCGACACCCACAAACTTTCCGGAGGTGCCTTCACGGAATTCTTTGAATGCCTTTTTATCGAAATACTGAGAATGCGGATCTAGGCTCGCAACCATTCCAGTGATGGCGTCCGTGATCAGCTTTTTCTCGTCTACAGGTTCCACATAGTCACTCTTGACCATTCCGAACACGGTCGCAAGCTGCTGAAGCTCTTCCAGCGGCAAGGGGGCGAGTGAGTTCCGTGCAACGGTTTGCAACGAAACGGTAGTGAGTGCACCAGCAACAACCCCTAATGCAACCCAGCCGGTGATTTTTAGTTTGTGACCCATAGTTTTTCCTGTGTCGTCTCAATATACACCTTGGAGTTGCAACCCTCGTACCAGTTCCGCGAAGACCTGCAAAAACGCCCGCTGTAGCGGGCGTTTAGTGAGAATCTCCGGGTATCAGGCCTTGCCCTGGGATGCAACTGCTGCCGCTGCCTTGGCTGCTGCCTCTGCATCGCCGAGGTAGTAGTGGCGAATCGGCTTGAGGTTTTCGTCGAGCTCGTAAACCAATGGAATGCCATTGGGGACGTTGACGCCGACGATGTCATCGTCAGAAATATCGTCCAGGTACTTGATCAATGCGCGGATCGAGTTGCCGTGCGCTGCCAGCACGATGCGCTTGCCTGCCTTGATGGCAGGGGCAATCGATTCATTCCAAAAGGGAATTACACGGTCTACCGTGTCTTTCAGGCATTCTGTGAGCGGGATTTGTTCTGCAGGGAGCTTGGCGTAGCGGATATCTGAGCGTTCGCTGCGGGGGTCTGTGGCCTCCAGCGCAGGTGGCGGGGTGTCGTAGCTCCGGCGCCATACCAAGACTTGCGCGTCGCCGTATTGTTTAGCCATATCGGTTTTGTTCAAACCCTGCAAGGCGCCGTAGTGGCGTTCATTCAGGCGCCAGCTGTGCACGACCGGCAGCCATGTGCGGTCCATTTCATCGAGGGTGTGCCACAAAGTGCGGATGGCGCGCTTGAGCACGCTGGTGTAGGCCACATCAAATTCATATCCCTCAGCTTTGAGTAGTCGACCTGCATTTTTGGCTTGTTCAACCCCGGTAGGTGTGAGGTCTACATCGGTCCATCCGGTGAAGCGATTTTCAAGATTCCAAGTGGATTCGCCGTGGCGTACGAGGACTAATTTGTACATGGGTGTGCGTTCAAACGTTGATAAAACCGGCCGGAGTGTCCGTCAGCTGGAGGAGCTCCATTCTAAAATGGCGTCCCCGAGCCAAGTAACCAAGAAGGAACAAAGTGAAATTTTTTATCGATAACTGGATGCTGATCGCGATCGCACTGTCGTCTGGCGGCTTGCTGCTGTGGCCCGTGTTCCAGGGCGCGACTGCAGTGGGCATTGACTCCGGCAAGGCCATTCAGTTGATTAACCGCGAAAAAGCCAACGTGGTGGATGTGTCTGACGCTGCCGAGTTTGCTGCCGGTCACATCGTCGGCTCGAAGAATCTCCCACTCGCCGACCTGGAGGCAAAGCTCGCAGGTGCTGTCAAAAACAAAAACTTGCCCTTGGTGCTGGTTTGCCAAAGTGGCGCGCGGTCTGCCAAGGCGGTCAACATTGCCAAGAAACTGGGTTACGAGCAGGCCCAATCGATGCAGGGTGGGCTGAAAGCGTGGAAATTGGCTAACCTCCCGGTTGAAAAAGCCTGATCCGGGCTGACGAACTCAAGGAATTAGCTTTATGCAAGCCGTGAAGATGTACACCACCGCCGTCTGCCCTTACTGTGTGCAGGCCAAGCGCATTCTGAAATCCAAAGGCGTTGACACCATTGAAGAAATTCGCGTGGACGCAAATCCCGATGCGCGCATGAAGATGATGGAGCTCACCGGGCGACGTACGGTGCCCCAAATTTTCATTGGCGATACCCACGTGGGCGGTTGCGACGATTTGATGGCGCTGGACAGCAGCGGCGGCTTGCTGCCTTTGTTGGGCGCTGTAGCCTGACATAATTCTCACCAACGAATTCTGTTTTCGTAGCCCGTCGGCGTTGTGCCGGCGGGCTTCTGTTTATCTAGAGAGACCTCAGACATGGCTGACCAAGATCCCGTTTTCCAGATTCAACGCGTCTACCTCAAGGAGGCGTCGTTGGAGCAACCCAACTCTCCTGCGATTCTGTTGGAGCAAGAGCAGCCATCCGTAGACATCCAGCTCGGCGTTGAGGCAGCTCCTGTCGCAGACGGCGTGTACGAAGTGTGTGTGACTGCCACCGTGCAGACCAAAATCAAAGACAAAACCGTCTTCTTGGTAGAAGCCAAGCAGGCTGGAATTTTCGAGATTCGTAATCTGGGCCAGGAACAACTGAGCCAGATCATGGGCATTGCTTGCCCGCAAATCGTGTACCCCTACTTGCGCGGTAACGTGGCGGACTTGATTCAACGCGGTGGTTTTCCGCCGGTCCACCTCTCGGAAATCAACTTCCAGGCCATGTACGAGCAGCAGCAAATGGAAGCTGCAGGCGCTGCTGCGGGCACTTTGCCGCAATAACGTGGTTCAGAGAGGTTTTGGCCTCTCGCCCACGTTTTATAAGCGCAAGTAGCTATGAAAATCATAGTAATCGGCGCCGGGGCCTGGGGTACGGCGCTCGCCATCAGCGCTGCCCGCAATGAACGGCAAGCGCACGCAGTAACCTTGTGGGCGCGAGATGCTGTTGCGGTGCAGCAGATGGCAGCAGCGCGCATGAACCATCGCTACTTGCCTAGTTGCGGCTTTCCGCCGGCTTTGAATGTCACGAACGAAGACATTTCCACGCTGTTGGCTCCGCCTGATGGTCGCAGCTTTGATCTTGTGATCATCGCTACGCCCATGGCCGGGTTGCGGTCGACATTGCAACAAGTGGCCCACACGCAGTGCACTGTGGCTTGGTTGTGCAAGGGATTTGAAGCGCCCTTGGCGCCGGGTGCGCCGGGTTTGCTGGGGTACGAGGTTTTGCAGTCCGTTGCTCCCCATTTGCAAGCGGGGGTATTGAGTGGACCCAGCTTTGCCCAAGAAGTGGCCGCTGGACAGCCAACTGCTTTGGTCGCCGCGAGCCCGCATGAGTCGGTGCGGCGCTTGCTGGTCGATGCCTTTCACAGCCCTGAACTCCGTGTGTACGCCAATGAAGACGTTGCAGGTGTAGAGGTCGGCGGCGCAGTGAAAAATGTGCTCGCAATCGCAACAGGCTTATGCGATGGCCTTCATCTCGGGTTGAATGCACGTGCCGCCCTGATCACCCGCGGGTTGGCAGAAATGACCCGGCTCGGCATCGCACTCGGTGCGAAAGCAGAAACTTTTATGGGTCTGAGCGGCTTGGGAGATTTGGTCCTTACCGCCACGGGTGACCTGTCGCGCAACCGCAAGGTGGGCCAAGCCTTGGCAGCTAACAAAACGCTGGAGCAGGCAGTGGCGGAATTGGGTCATGTGGCTGAAGGTGTGTACAGCGCGCGTACCGTATGGCAGCGCGCCAGCACCTTGGGTGTACCGATGCCGATCACCCAAGCGGTGGTGGGCTTGCTGGACGGGCAGTTAAAAGCCCATCAGGCAGTCGCTGCGCTGATGGGCCGGGGGCCGGTTTCCGAGGTTTACTAGGCTCAGGTGTCGCTAGCCACTTTGGCGGCGATGTGGGCCATCGCCTCTTCGACCTGATCGACCAAAACCAGGCACAACTCTCCGGGCTGGAGTTTGTTCATGGCTGAGTCGATCGCAAGAAACTCGCCAAACACCTCGGATTGTTCTTTGGTTCGCTTGGCGTTGACCAAGCCTTCGCGCAGCAAGGCTAGGACCTCGCCATCATTGCGGCCTCGTTGACATTGGTCTTCGAACATGACGACTTCGTCGAAGGCATCGCCCAGGATTTCCGTTTGTTGGCGGATATCTTGGTCGCGGCGGTCGCCAGCGCCACTGATCACGACAGATCTGCGGGTGGCAGGCAAGGCCTGCACCGCTTGTACGAGCGCCAGCATCGCATCAGGGTTGTGGCCGTAATCGGCGATCACGGTGGCACCCCGGTACTTGAACAGGTTGAACCGCCCAGCAGCGTTGTGGCTGTCATTGGCGAAATTGGCCAAGCCTTTGCGGATCACATCCCACGAAATACCCAAAGACCAAGCTGCTGCCACGCTGGCCATGACGTTGTCGACCTGGAAGCCAATTGCACCGTTCAGGGTGATCGGCACTTCGCTCAGTGCAATCGTTTGTAGCGTGTCGCCCTTGCTTGCCACGATGTTTCCGCCCTCCACGTAGACGACGGCTTGGCCTTGTGCACGGTGGGTGGCCATCACCGGATGGGTAATGTCCGCAGCAAAGAAAATTACTTCTCCTTTGCACTTGGGTGCCATTTTTGCCACGATCGGGTCTGCGGCATTGAGCACTGCGGCACCGGTGGGTGCGACGTTTTGCACAATGACGCGCTTGAGCACAGCCAGCTCATTGACCGTTGTAATGAAGTTCAAGCCGAGGTGGTCACCGCTACCGATGTTGGTCACCACCGCCACGTCACAGTGGTCAAAAGCCAAGCCTTCCCGAAGAATGCCACCGCGCGCCGTTTCCAACACGGCGGCATCGACGTCCGGGTGTAGCAACACGCTCTTGGCGCTCTTGGGGCCGCTGCAGTCACCTGTGTCGATGCAGTCGCCGTTGACGTAAACACCGTCGGTATTGGTCATGCCGACTCGCATGCCGTGCTGATTCAGCAAGTGAGAGATCAGGCGAACGGTTGTCGTTTTACCGTTGGTGCCGGTCACGGCCACGATAGGAATGCGACCGTTCTGGCCTTTTTTGAACATGCTGCCGATGATGGCTTCGCCCACCGCGCGGCCTTTGCCAAAAGAAGGCGACAAATGCATGCGCAAGCCCGGCGCTGCGTTGACTTCCACAATGCCGCCGCCTTGCTCTTCCAGGGGGCGCAGAATGGTGTCACAGACCACGTCAACACCGCAGATATCCAGGCCCACCATGTGGGCGGCAGCGATGGCGCGGGCGGCCACTTCCGGGTGCACGTCATCGGTCACGTCGGTGGCGGAGCCACCGGTCGACAGATTCGCGTTATTGCGCAAATTCACCCGTTGGCCTTTGGCGGGCACCGAGTCTGCGTTGAAGCCTTGGTTCGCGAGTGTTGTTTTCGCGATTTCATCAAATCGGATCTTGGTGAGCGAGGTGGAATGCCCCGAGCCACGCCTTGGATCAGCATTCACTTGGGCCACCAGCTCCGCAATGGTGTGCACCCCATCGCCCACCACTTTGGGCGGGTCCCGGCGGGCGGCCGCAACCAATTTGTCGCCTACCACCAGCAAGCGGAAATCATTGCCCGGCATGAAACGTTCCACCAGAACGTCATCGCGGAATTCTTTGGCGACCTCAAAAGCCCGGATCAATTGTTCCCGGCTGGTGATGTTGACGGTGACGCCTTTGCCTTGGTTGCCGTCGTTGGGCTTGACCACGACGGGCAAACCGATTTCCTGAGCTGCGGCCCATGCGTCATCCGCATCGACCACAGAGCGCCCACCGGGCACCGGCACACCCGCAGCAGACAACAGCTTTTTGGTGAGTTCCTTGTCTTGCGCGATGGCTTCAGCGATCGCGCTGGTCACATCCATTTCAGCGGCTTGGATACGACGTTGTTTGCTGCCCCATCCGAGGCGCACCATGCTGCCTTCGGTCATGCGGCTGTAAGGGATGCCACGTGCCACTGCCGCGTCCACAATAGAGCCTGTGCTTGGCCCGAGGCGTACATCTTCATCCAGCTCTCGCAGGGCCTCAAGGGCAGCTTGCAAGTCAAAGGGCGTGTCGTGCAGCGCAGAGTTACAGAGTTTTTCTGCCCACTCCATCGCCAAGTGGCCGACTTCCTCTTCGCTGTATTCCACAACCACCTGGTAAACGTGTTTGTCGACCGTCGGTGTGGTGCAGCTGAAGGTCACTGGGCAGCCGGCTTGGGCTTGCAGACCCAATGCGACCAGCTCCAAAACGCGCGCCAAAGAGACGCTCTCCAAGTGCCCCACCGGTTGGAAGGGACTGACCTCCGGAAAGCGCGCCCGGAGTTTGGCCTCAAAGCCCGGGATGGAGGACACGGCGTCCTCTTCCGCGGTGCAAATCACAACCGATTGAATGGCTGTGTGGTGGCTCCACAAGTTGGGGCCGCGTAATGCGCGAATGCGGGTAACTTCCATGGCTGAGCTCAATAAGGTGTTTTCTTAGGGGTGGACTCGAAGGTGCGCAAACCGGCACCGATCAACTCCACCGGGATGTCGAGTGCCCACGCTGCGCCGATCGCTGCCATGACCATCTCCGGCTTTTCAGCCTTGGCGGGCTTGAGGGTCGAGAGTGGGATCATCGAAATATCCCGTTCGCCTTGCGCCAGGACAATCTCGCCGGCGCGCAGAAACACGGTTCGCCCGCCTTTGCTGCGGTGCGTCTGTATGGCGGGCGCTGTCTCATCCAGGGCATAGAAAATGACCTTGCCGTCACACAGCTCAGCCAGCTCTACCACTTGCGCGTCTGCCGCATTGAGCACCGCAGTTCCGCTGGGCAGCACCACATCGACTTGTGTTCGCGCAACTTTGTAAGCCTGCTCCGCATCCAGAATGTCGAACTCCACCAGATCTTGGGTGTTGCTGATGTCCGTCACCACGCCCACGGCACAGCGGTCGTAAGCCAAGCCCTCTGCCAGGATCATGCGGCTGCTGTTTTCAAACACCGCCGCTTGCACCGAGCGGTTGATCAGCACGCGCTGGCTCGGTTCCCAATGGGCACTGTCACGACTGTCGATTTGGCGCCCGTCGAGGTACAGGCCCTCGCTGCACGCCAGGCCCACATGCTTGCCGCTAATGTGCACCAGCCAGGCAATCAGGCGCGCAAGCCTGCCCGTATGTTGGGTGCCGGTGACCCCGATCACAGGAATCCGCGCTTCCGCGTCCGGCGTGAACAGGTGCTCCACGATGGCCTTGCCGACATTGCGTGGAGTACCCACTGCTGGTTTGATGTGAAACAGCAGGCCAGGGCTAGCATTGACCTCGATGACCGCGCCGCGCTGGCTTTTGAGGGGTTTAGAGCAGTCTTCCAGCACCATATCAATGCCGGCAATATCCAGGCCCACCACCCGAGCAGCCAGTGCCGCAGCGGCGGCAACTGTGGGGTGAACTTCGTCAGTGACGTCCCACGCGACGTTGCCATTGCGCTGAATCAAAACACGTTGCCCACTCGCCGGGACCGACTCGGGTGTAAGCCCGGCACGGCGCAACACCAGTTGGACCTCGGGGCTTTTGTCAGGTTCTATGGGGGAGAGCGGCAATTCTTCGGCTTCGCCACGGCGGGGATCGCTGTTGATCTGGGTATTCACCAATTGGGTGACGGTGGATTGGCCATCACCGGTGACCCACGCAGATTCGCCACGGGCTGCTGCAACTACCTGTTTGCCCACCACCAACAGGCGATGCTCATCGCCGGGGATGAACTTTTCGACAATCACACTGCCGCTGCTTTGCTCTTTCGCTACATGGAAAGCAGTCTCCACACTGGCCTGATCGGATAGATCCAGTGTGACACCCCGTCCGTGGTTCCCATCATAGGGTTTGACGGCGACTGGCAAGCCGATGTCTTGCGCCGCTTCCCAGGCTTTTTCAGGGGAGTTCACCAAAGTGCCTTCCGGCACCGGCACGCCACAAGCCTTCAGCAGGCTTTTGGTCAGATCTTTGTCACTGGCGATTTCTTCTGCAATGGCAGACGTCTGGTCGGTTTCTGCTGTCCAGATCCGGCGTTGAGCAATGCCGTACCCCAGTTGCACCAGGTTGCCCTCGGTCAGCCGGATAGAAGGAATGCCGCGGTCGGTGGCCGCATCCACAATGTTGGAGGTGCTGGGCCCGAGGCACAGGGAGTCGACCATGTCGCGCAGCTCAGTCAATTGGGCTTCGAGGGCATAGGCGGTGTCGTTGATGGCTGCCATGATCAAATCACGCGCCACCACCAGCGCTTTGCGCCCGATTTGCTCTTGCCGGGTGCGGAAGGCTATTTTGTAGACCCCGGGCTTGGACATCTGGCGCGCTTTGCCAAAACTGGTCTGCATCCCGCTGAGGTTTTGAATCTCAAGGGCCACATGTTCCATGATGTGGGCGGCCCATGTGCCTTCACGCAAGCGCTCCAGAAAGCCGCCGCGCACTCCGGGACTGCATTTGTGCTCAATCAAGCCCGGTAGCCAAGTCGTCAAGCGCTCGTAAAAGCCGGGCAGCGTGTTGGAAGGGAAGTCTTCCAGCTCACCGATGTCCACCCAAGCCTCGATCACCGGGCGATAGGTCCAGATATTGGGGCCACGAAGGTGTGTGACCCGCAGGATTTCAATATTTTTCTTGGCTGTCATGGCTTATTGGGAAAGAGCGGTCCACCATTGTTACGCGCAATGCGTTGAGTATTCTCGCTCACAGAAGCGGCTCGCTTCGACTGCTGTGCGCTTGCGCGTAGTATCGACGGCCTGAAGATGGGCGGCCCGTGAGGCCTGCCACTTTGAAAAACTGACTCAAATTCATCCTTTTTTGCGATCCATGACTTCCGAAGCCCCTGCTTTTTCTGCGCTATCCGGCGATTTGCCTTCTGCCTGGCGGGAAGCGGTTCAAAAACAACTCCGTCCCCATGAGAACGTCTTGGCTGCGCTGGAGGTTGACCTTGACCAACAACTGCACTTTGTGAAGGGGCTGGTGCTGCTCACCAACCAGCGGTTGCTCGCCTGTGAGGGAGCAACGCAGATTTGGTCTGGTTGGGACTTGCAGGCCGGCCAGACACTGCTGCATCACGACCATGCTGGTGTGGGGCACCTGAACCTGGTGGACGCCAGCGCGTTGCGCGGCAGTTGGCGGTTTACCTTGGGGCAGAATCTGCAGGCGATTCGCTTGGTCGATCAATTCCATTCCCAGCTGGAGAGCACCGTGTCGGGCAAGCCCCTTGCCCAAGCGCTCACTCAGGTGTGCCCGAGTTGCAAGGCGCCGCTGGACCCTGAGCAGGAGGAGTGCCCGGTGTGTACAAAAGTGGTTCACACGCCGCCTAGCACCTGGACTCTGTTCCGCCTGTGGCGGTTTGCGCGGCCCTACCGCGGGCAGCTCCTCCTCGGCTTTTTCCTGACGCTGTTGGGCACTGCGGCCAATTTGGTCCCGCCGTATCTGACGATGCCCCTGATGGACAACGTATTGATCCCGTTCCAGAACGGCCAAAAAATTGATCCGATGTTGGTGGGCATGTACATGGGCGGCTTGCTCGGGTCGGCACTGCTGGCGTGGGTGCTGAGTTGGGCCAAGACGTACATCCTCGCGCTTGTCTCGGAGCGTATTGGTGCCGACTTGCGCACGACGACCTACGAACACCTTTTGCGCTTGTCGCTCGAATACTTTGGTGGCAAGCGGACCGGGGATTTGATGTCGCGTATCGGCAGCGAAAGTGACCGGATCTGCGTGTTTTTGTCGCTGCACCTGCTGGACTTCGCCACCGATGTGATCATGCTGACGATGACCGCCATCATCCTGTTCTCCATCAACCCTTGGTTGGCGGTAGTGACCTTGGTGCCGCTTCCCTTCATTGCCTGGATGATCCACTTTGTGCGGGATCGCCTGCGCACCGGGTTCGAGAAAATCGACCGTGTGTGGGGTGAGGTCACCAATGTGTTGGCCGACACCATCCCCGGTATCCGGGTGGTGAAGGCGTTTGCACAAGAGACCCGCGAAGCCAGCCGCTTCCGTGAGGCCAACAAGCACAACTTGGTGGTCAATGACCGCATCAACAAGATCTGGTCGCTTTTTTCGCCCAGCGTTTCGTTTTTGACCGAGCTAGGCCTGCTGGTGGTGTGGGCGTTTGGTATCTGGCAAGTGTCCCAGGGTGAGATCACCGTGGGCGTTTTGACGGCATTCATTGCCTACATCAGCCGCTTTTACGGACGCTTGGATTCCATGAGCCGTATCGTGTCGGTGACCCAAAAGTCAGCTTCTGCAGCCAAACGAATCTTTGACATTCTGGACCACGTATCCAGCGTGCCAGAGCCGGTGAACCCGGTTCCAATGGGCAAGGTTCAGGGCAGCATTGAAGTGCGCGATGTCGGCTTCCGTTACGGCAATCGCGAGGTCAACCGCGGCATAAATCTGAAAATCGCACCCGGAGAAATGGTGGGCCTCGTGGGCCACAGTGGTTCCGGCAAGAGCACGCTGGTCAATCTGATTTGCCGTTTCTACGACGTATCAGAGGGCGCGATTCTGGTGGACGGTGTGGACATCCGGTCGTATGCCATTTCGGACTACCGCCAGAACATTGGCCTCGTGTTGCAAGAGCCATTTTTGTTCTTCGGCACGATTGCGGACAACATCGCATACGGCAAGCCTGATGCGACCCGTTCGCAAATCATCGCAGCAGCCCGGGCGGCCCACGCCCATGAGTTTATTTTGCGTTTGCCCCAAGGGTATGACTCCATGGTGGGGGAGCGCGGCCAAGGCCTGTCCGGTGGCGAGCGCCAACGTATCTCGATTGCGCGTGCGCTGCTGATTGACCCCCGCATATTGATCCTCGATGAGGCCACCTCGTCAGTGGACTCAGAGACCGAGAAAGAAATTCAAAAGGCGCTGGAGAACCTGGTACAAGGCCGCACCACGATTGCGATTGCGCACCGCTTGTCGACCCTGCACCGTGCGGACCGCTTGGTCGTGCTGGATCGCGGCAAGGTGGTAGAGGAGGGCACCCATGACGCGCTGATGGCGACCGAGGGCGCGTACTTCAACCTGTACCAAGCCCAAGCCCGCAACAACCTGATTGAGGAGGCCGCATGAGCGCGCTTTACACCGTGACCGCCAGTCGATTTGCGTTGGAGCGAACCCCTTTTGGCAAGCTGGTGCTGACCAATGAAGCAGGGGAGCGCTTTGAAGGCGTGGTGCCCGTGCGCGCCTTTCCGATCCAGTCGCCCGAGGACGGTATCTCGATCGTGAGCCAGGACGGCAAAGAGGTAGGCTGGGTGGACCTGCTTGCCGATGTTCCACAACCCGCGCAAGACCTGATTCGCGCGGAATTGGCTACGCG